>CBFIGW010000013.1:0-38106 GCA_965662155.1 Maribacter sp.
CAATAACAAAGGTATAATAGGGTAGATGAGACTTTTTATACCGCCGAAGGTTTTAAACGAACTAAAATTTCCGCTCTTTATGATATCCCATGCTTGGGATATTCCCAAGAACCCAATGATTTCATTATATAAGGTGTCTAAAAATTCCATTGACAAAATTTCATAGACTAATGTAATGATAATATTAGAAACTTTGGAGCGCCAAAAGGCTAAGGACTAGTGTTTTCGGTAGATGTTTTTGCAAAATGGGCAGGTTGTTTGCCCCTATGTTTCCATCTTTTGTGTGTCCACAAATAGTGTGCAGGGTTTTCCAAGATTTGTGTCTCCGTAAGACGTAAAAAGGTATCTGTGATATAATTCTCTTCGGTATTTTTTCCACTTTCGGCAATAGGTATAAATTCAGCTTGGTAGTATCCTCTTTTAACTTTGCTAACCTTTAGGAAAACTACGGCTAAGTCCAATTTTCTAGCCATGGTTTCGGCACCATTGAAAATAGGCACTTTTATGCCCATGAATTCCGACCAATACTGTGCTCTATGTGCTTGTGGCGATTGATCACTTACCATGCCAAAAATTCCAATGGTTCCGTTTCGTTTATCTCGAACCACTGTTTTTACGGTCTGTTGCTGGGTGATAAGGGTTGTGTTCCATCTTGCACGTACTTTTTTAATAAAGTCATCAAAATATTTATTTCCTATTTTTTGATACACAGCGTACCCTTTGGAATTCACGTAATTGTTAATACTAACATTCCATTCCCAGTTAGCATAATGGGAGCAAACGATCAAAATGCTGCGGTCTTTTTCAATCTCTTTTAAAACCTCAATATTTAAAACCTTATATTTTTTACGCACCTGTTCTTTGCTAAGGTTCATGGTCTTTACCATTTCCAGGAACATATCGCACATATGCTTATAAAATTCCTTTTCAATCTTTCTAATTTCATCCTTTGGCTTATCAGGGAATACCAGATGTAAATTTTCTTGCACAACATTTCTACGATATCCAAATACCCGGTATACTAGAAAAAATACAACATCGGAAAACGCATAAAAAAGTTTATGGGGCAATATGGAAATCAACCATAATAGGGGATAGACCAAGAGAAATATCAGTAGTTGCATGCATCGGTAATAATGGTCAAATATAGCTATATTTGAGACCAATAATAATGGTTTTTAAATGAACAATATGGATATCGCCACAATTGTGGTCATCGCTGCCAATATCTTGGTTTCGCTTAAAGGATTTAATGATACTTATTTTTTTGACCGCTATAAATTTGGAATTGGCGCCATAAAGGCCGGGCAAAAGGAACGCATGCTTACCTCGGGATTTTTACATGTGGATATTGCACACCTGTTTTTTAATATGTTCACTCTATATTTCTTTGCACCTGTAGTTATCAATTGGTTTGGCAATACAAAATTTATTATCATTTACTTTGTTAGTTTGTTGGCCGGTAGCCTTTTAGCCATGTTCTTTCATAAGAACGAACCCTATTACACTGCTGTTGGGGCAAGTGGCGCTGTTACAGGAATTCTTTATGCCGCTATTTTACTTCAACCTAACATGCAATTAGGTATAATGTTCATTCCTATACCATTGCCAGCTTATGTTTTGGGTATAGGGTACTTGCTATATTCTATATACGGAATGAAAAGTCGTCTTGGTAACATAGGGCATACGGCCCATTTTGGCGGAGCCATGGGCGGGTATGTTACTACGTTATTGTTTATGCCAAGTCTTCTACAGACAGATACCTTAATGGTATTTTTATTGGCATTACCCATAGTTTTACTTTTCATATTGGAAAAATTAGGTAAAATTTAAAATTGTTCCTTTTTCATGGTTAATTGATGCTTTGATAGATCTTATGGTGCATTTCATCGAATAGTACTGTTGATTTATAATAGTTTGAGACTTTCAACGTTCTTAAAAAGCTTTAAAGTCAAAATAAATTTAATTATGAAAAAATTCCCCATTCTTACATTAGCGCTTTTAGCTTTGTTTTTCTCCTGTAGTGATGAGACAACGATATACGAAGAGCCTAATAATAATGAGAACCTTAGGGTAGAAACAAGTGAGACCGTTTTAGAAAACAGTATTCTGTATGATAATGCCGGTGTATTGGACATTTTAGATGAGGCCACAGTTACCGGTAAGTCCAATTTATCCGGGAAAGCTGAACAGGCAGGTGATTACCCTTTAACCCTAGTAGCACAAGTAGATGTACCTTCATACCAAGGTGGTGAGAACTTAACGGCTTCTCATGTAGATGTTGATGGCGATTATGCCTATGTATCCTACAATACGGTGGAAGATGGTTATTTTGGAGCCGTAGATATCATAAGAATTAGCGATCCTACCAATCCAAGGGTGACCTCAAGGTTGTACTATACCAATGCCGATATTAATTCGATAGATTATGATAACGGTTATGTGTATTTAGCAGGTGGTGTGGATTCTGAAAGATCGGTTACCGCAACGGCCAACTCTTTTGTTGCCAAAATTGTAGTATCCAATGGGCGTTTGGACTTGAATGCAGGAATAACCTATGGTTTTCAAGAAGGATATAATGCTACAGATGTTGAGGTAGCGGGCAATAACGTAATCGTAACTAGTGGTCAAGAGGGTTTTGTACGTGTTTACAATAAATCTGACTTAACTACAGTGGTTGAAGCTCCGTTTTTAGATTTACGTTCTGTTGCTTATAATAATGCTAATATTGCTGTTCTGGATGCCAGTCAAGGTATCACTATTATGGATGAAGGTCTAAATAAGATCAGTGATATTGCCATAGATTCAGATTTTGGAACAAATACCAAACGTACAATTGAATTTTCCGGTGAACATGTTGTTGTTGCCGAAGGTGCAAATGGAGCTGGCGTTTATAACGCATCTACAGGTGCTTTTGTGGAATATGTTCCAATTTTGATAAATCCAGAATCCGTAGATGTTTCAGATATTGTAACCAATGCCGTTGCAATAAATGAGGAAGTATTGCTAATGGCGAACGGCGGCGCAGGATTATGTTTGTCCGAAGATCAAGTAAACCAAGATGCGGATTTAGTTGGAATAATACAGTTGGAAGGTTCTATAAACTATGTAGCCACCAAAGGAGACTATGTATTTGCCGCTTCTGGTAAAGAAGGTCTGCAGATTATTAAATTGAACAGGCCAAATGAAAGTTTGGTTACGCGTTGTTCAAATCTTTCACTTTATAGTGGTAGTTCCAATTTAAGTGTTGGGCCTAACGATAACTTATCGTTTAGAGGGTCTAAAAGATTTAGCAATTTTGATGTAAATGGTTCGCTATTACTTTGTGGTGCATGGACAGTTAGAAATGAAGTTAATATTGCTCCGGATGCATTATTTGAAATGAACGGTACATTAGTAGTAGCAAGAAATTCAAGAAAAAGAGATTTGACTGTTGGTGCAGGAGCATCATTTAGGGTAGAAGGAAATTTAACTATCTACGGAGATTTAAATTTGGAAGATGGTGCTACTATAGAATTCATTGGAGATAGCTCAGTTGTAAATATTTTTGGTGATGTAAATAAGGGCACCGATACAAATGTTATTGGAAGCTTTAGAGACGTGCGCAATAAATTTTAGTAAGATTTATTATCAATAAAATAAAAAAGCCCAGGCAGTTATTTGCCTGGGCTTTTTGTTTGGTAAAAAGTAATTTTTAGTTCAAAAGCTCTGCTACTTTTTGTTCAAGTGCAGGGCCTCTTAAGTTTTTTGCTACAATAACACCATTTTCATCTAATAAGAATGCTGCCGGTATGGCATTTACATTGTACATTTTAGCTATTGGGTCATTAAAATAGGCAATGTTAGAAATATGGTTCCATTCCAAACCGTCATCGGCGATTGCTTTTTTCCAAGCTTCAGCAGTTTTGTCGAGTGATACACCAACAACATTTAGTCCTTTATCGTGGTATTTTTTATATACGGCAACAATGTTTGGATTTTCTGCCCTACAAGGTCTGCACCAAGCTGCCCAGAAATCAACTAAAGTGGCTTTGCCCAACATATCATTGAGTGCTATATTTTCCCCATCTGGATTTGGTCCGGAAAAGTTAGGGGCTTTTGCTCCAATAGAGGTGTTCTTTTCATTTTCCGCGGCATTTTGTAAAGCTTCAATACCTTGTTGAACCCTTAAACCGGGACGAGAATTTTTAATTTCAGGAGCTAATGCATCGTAAAGACTTGTTAGCTCTCCTGTTTCCAGTGCTTTTGTGGCGATGGCACGATCAAGCAGTAACGCAGATATTAAGGCATCCGGATTATTTTTGATAAACTCTAACTCAAATCCTTGGTATTCTTCCTGCAACTCTTGCATTTCATCCCTTAGTGCGATAATACTAGCTTCAGAACTACCGTTAGAAGAAGCTAATTGTAAATCCTCATTAATAGATTTTGCTTGCAATGACAATTCCCTTGAGGTGGTTATGTAGTCAGAAAAACGGTCATTTTGATAAGTACCTTTTATTTTTGCAAAACCAAGACTATCTTTTTGGGCCTCAAAATCAATTTCACCATTTTCCAATATTACCGCTGTATAACCATTTAATTTATCTACAAAGATATAATGAAGTTCGGGTGTATCGGCTACTCCCGTAAATTGAAAAGTACCGTTCGATATGGTAGTAGTATCTACCTCGATAGGTTGGTTACTGTCGCTAATTCTCTTCAGGAAAACACTTGTTCCTTCTGCGATGTCCCCTGTTAGTTCACCGTTGATGGTAAATCCTTCTGGAGAACTGTTGCAACCTAAAATAGTTGCTATCCCAACTAATAATAGCAGGCTCTTTTTCATATGTAAAATATTTTAATTCAGGCAAATGTACTTATATAATAGGATATAAAAAAAGGCCTTAGGTTAATTACCAAAGGCCTTTGTAAGATATTTAATTAGTATTAGAAGAGGTATCTAACCCCTAAGCCAATATCAAAATCAAAGTTGTCTGAGAATCCATCATATCCAACAACCCCTACTTCTGGCCTAAAATCCAAAGAGAGTAGTAGTGGTATGTCAAAATGATATTCTATACCAATGTCTCCTGCAGCAAAAACAAAAACTCCGCCGTCATCGTTGTTGTTAATGGTAGGCGTAAAATCTACACTTCCTACGCCACCACCAACGCCGTAGTACCAATTAAATCCACCTTCAATAGGTCTTACCCATTGGTAAAGTCCGGCTAATTTAAAAGCGTTAAAATTTCTACTATCTCTCCAGCCCAAATCAAATTCTGCCCTGTTGTATCGACCAATTGATTTTTGATATGAGATTTCAGCTCCAAAGCCATCACTATCTCCCAAACGCAATCCTAATGCGTGTTCGGAAATTTCTTGCGCGGACAATGAAATTGAGGTGAGTAGCAATAATGCAGATAAATAATTTAAAATTTTCATAGGTTCAATTTAAAATTAGTATTAAAAAAGTGAGCAAAATCCTTATGTAGCTCAAACATTTAAACTTAATTTAGCAGCTAAAATTGTGCCACGTTGAACAATAATTTACTTAATTTAAGTCAGGAATTAGAAGGAAATCTCCAAATAGATAAACTTTCAAAAACACTATATGCCACAGATGCATCCGTTTATAGAAAGATACCAATGGCAGTTGCTTTCCCAAAGAGCAATGAGGATATTAAAAAACTGATACGTTTTGCCAACGAGTATAAAATTGGCCTTATACCAAGAACTGCAGGGACTTCTTTGGCCGGACAATGTGTCGGGGACGGAATTGTGGTAGATGTCTCTAAGCATTATACAGAAATCTTACATTTAGATAAGGACAAAAAACAGGTGACCGTACAACCTGGTGTAATAAGGGATGAGCTTAATTTATATTTAAAACCATACGGATTATTTTTTGGTCCCAATACATCAACCTCCAACAGGTGTATGATCGGTGGAATGGTTGGGAACAATTCATCGGGTACAACTTCCATTCAATATGGGGTAACGCGGGATAAGGTGATTTCCATGAAAACTATATTGTCCGATGGTAGTGAGGCGGAATTTAAGGCACTTACAAGCCAAGAATTTCAAGTCAAACAACAAGAAAATATATTTGAAGCATCACTTTATAAAAATTTACATAAAGAATTAATAAACAAAGAAGTACAAAAAGAAATATATGAACAATTCCCTAAACCTCAAATACATCGTAGAAATACAGGTTATGCTGTAGATGAGCTTTTAAAGGCTTCGATATTTGGTGGTGTCGAAAAAGAAATAAACTTAGCAAAACTGTTATGTGGTAGTGAGGGTACTTTAGCTTTTACAACAGAAATAACCTTACAGTTAGATGATTTACCACCTAAATTTTCTGCGATGGTAGTTACACATTACCGTTCATTGGAAGATTGTCTTTTGGATGTTGTTCCAGTGATGAAGCACTCTTTGCATCTATGCGAAATGATGGATAAGGTTATTCTGGACTGCACCAAAAACAACAGAACCCAGTTGGCGAATAGATTTTTTGTAGAAGATGATCCTGAAGGGTTGTTAATGCTACAGGTAAGTGCAGATACAGAGGTACAACTGGAGAATGAAATACAGAATTTGTTGCAAACCATTAAGGTTTCTGGATTAAGTTACGCAAATCCTATTTTGTATGGAGACGACATTCGAAAGGCTATAGAGTTACGTAAGGCCGGACTTGGTTTGTTGGGCAATATAGTTGGTGATATGAAGGCGGTAGCCTGTATAGAGGACACCGCTGTTGCTGTTGAGGACCTAAAGAATTTTATAGGTGAATTTACGCAGATTATGCAAGGTTATGGCCAAAAAGCGGTGTATTATGCACATGCAGGGGCAGGTGAGCTTCATTTACGACCCATACTCAATCTAAAAAAATCAACGGATGTAGGTTTGTTCAGGTCCATAACTACGGACGTGGCCAAGCTAACTAAAAAATATAGAGGTTCATTTAGTGGTGAACATGGAGATGGTATAGTTAGAGCGGAGTTTATACCATTGATGATTGGGGATAAAAATTACCAGTTGTTAAAAAGATTGAAATCTTATTTTGACCCCAATGCTATTTTTAACCCGGGAAAGATCGTCGATGCATTTCCTATGGATGAGGCCTTGAGATACGAAGTAGATAGGGAAGAGCCAAATATCAACACCTTATTGGATTTTTCTGATAGCGAGGGAATTTTAAAAGCTGCGGAAAAGTGCAATGGTAGTGGGGACTGTAGAAAGACTCACAATATGGCAGGGGGGATGTGCCCAAGTTATCATGTTACCAAAAACGAGAAGGATACTACAAGGGGAAGGGCTAATACGCTAAGGGAGATATTGACAAACCCTGAAGGAACAAACGCTTTTAACAGTAAAGAACTGAAAGAGGTTTTTGATTTGTGTTTAAGTTGTAAGGCTTGTGCCAGTGAGTGTCCGAGTAATGTTGATATAGCTACCCTAAAAGCAGAGTTTTTATACCAATACCAAGAAAGTAATGGCTATCCTCTGAGAGGGAAACTGTTCGCATACAATACCAAGTTCAACAGAATGGGTAGTAAAGTGGCAGGTATAACAAACGCAATTTATGACTCTAGTTTGTTTGGAAATTTGTTAAAAAAAGCAAGTGGTGTAGCTAAGGAAAGAAGTCTTCCAAAAGTATATAGTGTTAATTTTAATAAGTACAAGCAAAAATCTGGAAATAAAATAGTTGCAAATAAACAAAAGGTTGTTTTGTTTATTGATGAGTTTACTAGGTATTTAGATGTTGAGGTAGGAAAGGATGCTGTAGATGTATTATTGAAATTAGGTTACGAGGTTGAATTGTTTTACGCAGAAAGTGGTCGTACGTATTTGTCCAAAGGGTTTTTAAAACAAGCGAAAGCATTGGCGGAAAAAAATGTAAAGGATTTGGCTGTATTTGCGAACCAAGGTTTGCCAATTTTAGGATTGGAGCCATCGGCTATTTTATCTTTCAGGGATGAATACAAACGAATGGTGAATGATACCGATTTGGTAAACAAAGTTGCCAACAACTCGTTTCTAATTGAAGAATTTTTAGCTAAGGAAATTCAAAAAGGACAATTGGATGCTACTTATTTCACTAATGATTCCCGAGAAATTAAAATACATAATCACTGCCACCAGAAGGCCTTAAGCAACCAAAAAGTTACTTTTGATGTTCTAAATCTTCCCAAAAATTACAAGGTCACCATAATTCCTTCCGGATGTTGTGGTATGGCTGGTTCTTTTGGTTATGAAAAAGAGCATTATGAAACTAGTATGAAGGTGGGTGCATTAAAGCTTTTTCCAGCGGTAAGTAAATCTTCACCTGAAACCATAATAGCTGCCAATGGCACTAGTTGTAGGCATCAAATTTTTGATGGGACCAAAAGAGTTGCAAAACATCCAGTAAGTATATTAAGGGAAGCTCTTTTAGGTTAGCTAGATTTTTCTTTTTTAGGGGTTATTGAGGCGATTAATTGGTGAATATCCATTTCTTTTAATGCCTCATCCATGAAAAACGGGGATAATTTGTCGTTTTTGTAGTGATATAATTTCCAACGTTTAAGAGAATATTCAAGTGCTGTCATATTTTCTACCCAGTCACCTGAATTTAAATAGGTGACTTTACCTCGATTGGTTTCGACTAGCTGTTTTTTAGGCTGGTGAATATGACCACAAACTACATAATCATAACTGTTTTCTATAGCTATGTCGGCTACAGTGCTTTCAAAATCAATTATATACTTAAGTGATTTGTGTTCTTTGTCCTTTATTTTTTTTGCAAGTGAGTACTTTTCTTTTTTAAATCTTCTTAGGCTCCAATTCATGATTTTGTTCAAAGCGATCAATAAATCAAAACCAGGGCTACCGATTTTAGTAATTAATCTTCCATTTAAAAAGGGGATATCGAAAACATCACCATGAAAAAACCATGTTTTTTTATTATTTATATTCAGGACTAGTTTTTTACAGAAGTTTATATTTCCTAAAGAAATATTAGCCAAAGTTTTAGGTGCTTGATCATGGTTACCCATAATATAATGAACCTCGGTGCCCCTTGAGGCCATAGAAACAATTTTTTTTACAACGTTTAAGTGTGAAGTAGGAAAATAGCTTTTTTTAAACTGCCATATATCTATAATATCACCGTTCAATATCAATACTTTTGGGTCTATACTGGATAAATACGCCAATAGTTCATCCGCATAACTGTTGTAAGTTCCCAGGTGAACATCCGAAATAACCGCTATTTCTAGCTTTCTTTTTTTCAAACCTTAAATTTGGACAAAATTAGACCTATTGGTATTTTATTGTGCTAATAATCATGTCATTATATACTAATTAAAGTGTTAAAAAAACATTATCTATAATCATCAAGGTTAAATTAAGTTTAAGTGGTATGTAAATTTTTCTTTAATGTATTTAAGATTTACCTTTGTTTATTAGATATTTTTAAAAAGTTATGGCAGGAAATACGTTTGGAAACCTATTTAGGGTAAGCACGTTCGGTGAATCCCACGGTAAGGCAATTGGAGGTGTAATTGACGGATGTCCTGCAGGAATTGAATTAAACCTGCAAGCAATTCAAAACGACTTGAACAGACGTAAGCCTGGTCAATCTGCCATTGTAACACAGCGTAAAGAGCCAGATGAGGTAGATTTTTTTTCAGGCTTGTTTGAAGGTAAAACTACAGGTACACCTATTGGGTTCGCTATTTTCAATACCAATCAAAAATCAAAGGACTACGGACACATAAAAAATTCTTACAGACCTTCCCATGCGGATTATGTGTATGATAAGAAATATGGTTTTAGGGATTACCGTGGTGGTGGCAGAAGTTCTGCACGTGAAACGGCAAGTAGGGTAGTAGCTGGGGCAATAGCCAAGCAATTTCTTTCCAATATACAAATTAACGCCTTTGTTTCACAGGTAGGAACTTTAAAATTGGAAAAGGATTATATGCAATTGGACCTCACTAAAACCGAGTCTAACGCTGTGAGATGTCCAGATTCCGAAACGGCATCCAGTATGGAAGAATACATCAAGTCTATAAAAAAAGAAGGGGATACCATAGGTGGCATTATCACTTGTGTAATAAAAAATGTACCAATTGGTTTAGGGGAACCTGCATTTGATAAATTACATGCGGAGCTTGGAAAAGCAATGCTTTCTATTAATGCGGTAAAGGGATTTGAATATGGAAGTGGTTTTGAAGGTGTAACTATGAAAGGTAGTGCCCATAATGATCCATTTAATGCTGACGGTAGCACGAAAACGAACAACAGCGGTGGTATACAAGGTGGAATCAGTAATGGTATGGATATTTATTTTAACGTGGCTTTTAAGCCTGTAGCAACCGTTATTCAAGCCTACGAAACTATTGATAAAGAAGGTAATCCTGTAACCACCCAAGGAAAAGGAAGGCATGACCCTTGTGTTGTACCTAGGGCGGTACCTATTGTAGAGGCAATGGCCGCTCTAGTGATAGCGGATTATATGCTAATGGCCAGAACAAATAAAATTTAGTGGTTCAAGATGGTTTGATTGCTGTCAATTTGGTATATTGACCCAAAACAAAAGCAATATGCGTAAACTTGAACTGCATTGGAAAATTTTAATAGGAATGCTCGTGGGCATTCTTTTTGGTTTCGCAATGACCCAAGTAGATTGGGGTAAGGATTTTGTAGGGGATTGGATCCAACCTTTTGGGACCATATTCGTTAAACTTTTAAAGTTAATTGCGATTCCCCTTATTTTGGCTTCGCTAATAAAAGGCATTTCCGATCTTAAGGATATTTCCAAATTCAGGAATATAGGCATACGTACTATTTTAATTTATGTGGGAACCACAATAGTAGCCATTACCATTGGCCTAGTGTTGGTGAATATAATGCAACCTGGTGAGGGTATATCCGAAGAAACCATTACAAAACTCACGGAAACCTATGCCGGTGATAGTGGTGTAACCTCAAAGATGGAAGAAGCCTCACGACAAAAAGGAGCAGGTCCTTTACAGTTTTTGGTAGATATGGTGCCCGACAATGCTTTGGCTTCCATGACGGACAACAGCTTAATGTTACAGGTAATATTCTTTGCCATATTTCTTGGAATTTCCATGCTTTTGGTTGGTGAAAAATCATCAAAGCCCTTAAAAAAATTCTTTGATTCGCTCAATGATGTTGTTCTTAAAATGGTCGATTTGATAATGCTTTCCGCACCTTATGCCGTATTTGCATTACTGGCAGGTGTTGTTGTATCTTCTAGTGACCCAGAGTTATTATTGGCATTGTTAAAGTACGCCGGGGTTGTGGTATTGGGCTTAGCCTTAATGATCGTGTTTTATTCTATAATAGTTTCCTCATTTACAGGTTACAACCCTTTAAAGTTCCTAAGCAAGATGAGTCCGGCACAACTGCTAGCTTTCTCAACAAGTTCAAGTGCAGCTACTTTACCGGTAACAATGGAAAGGGTAGAAGAGCATATTGGCGTGGACAAGGAGGTTTCCAGTTTTGTATTGCCTGTAGGAGCTACTATTAATATGGATGGCACTAGCCTTTATCAAGGTGTAGCTGCTGTATTTATAGCTCAGGCATTGGCCTTTGATCTATCCTTGGCCAACCAATTAACAATCGTATTAACGGCATTATTGGCATCCATAGGTTCTGCAGCGGTTCCGGGAGCCGGTATGGTAATGTTGGTAATTGTATTGGAATCTATAGGTTTTCCACAAGATAAGCTGGCTATTGGCCTTGCTTTGATTTTTGCCGTGGATAGACCTTTGGATATGTGTAGGACCGTAGTAAATGTAACGGGCGATGCCACAGTGGCCATGCTTGTTGCCAAATCTGTTGGGAAACTAGGTAAGCCTAAAGTTAAAAATTGGGACGATCATTATGAAGAAGTGAAATAATGGGTATGGTGTTGGATATTTGTTTAACATCTCCATTGGATGCTATAGACCCACCAAACAGTAGTCTGGACTAGTATACTTTCACTACTTTGTTAGGTGTAGCGGTATTAAAAATTTATCATAGACGATTTTATCTTTTTGTTCTGAAAATGGAAAGAAATAATCAGTTTTTATTGCCCTTTTGCTACAGGTAATTTTATAAAAATTTAGAGAGTAATTCCGGGGTAGGTACCATACAATGTTCTTTTTTACCATACCATTTGTATCTGTTTTTGGCTATAAAATCGTATACGATATTTCGTAACGAACTGGGAATCAATTTTAAAACTCTGGAAATAGTTCGATAACCTTTTAAATGGCCACCAATTTCTAAAGCTGCGTCCGATTTAGTATAATAAGCTACGCCAGGGTCTATAAGAATAATCGAATCCACTTTAGAAGTATCAATCCCACGCTCTGAAATTAGTTTTTGGCCCACTTCACTTTGTAATGCGGCGTATCTAAAAATATCTTGGGCATCACGTTTTATTACAAATTTAATGGAGCTATTGCAGAGGTTGCAAACACCATCGAACAAGATTATTTTTTTATCGTTTTCCACAGCGTAAAGATAAGGCAGGTAACGATAATACCTGCCTAAGCTTTAATGTATATTATTTTTCAAGATTTTAAACCATCTCTAAAGCTTTTCCAATTAAAGTAGTACCCTCAAGAATTTCAAATGTCTTTTTATTGGGGCTATCATCGTGTAAGGACCGCACCAGTGTTTGGGCAACATCTGCTCGGCTAATTTCACCTTGCTTGTTCAAATGTTCCGCCAATTCAATCTTTCCTTTAGCTTTTTCATTGTTCAACGTACCTGGACGAATTATAGCATAATTTAACTTACTATTCCTAAGGTATACATCGGCATTTTGCTTTGCTTTAAGGTATTCTTGTAACTCATCTGATTGTTCTGGCTTATCCGCACCCATAGAGCTTAGCATTACAAATTTTTTAATATTGGCTTTTGCTGAGGCGTCGATGAGTTTTTTGGCACCTTCTTGATCAACCTCAATGACTTTCTTACCACCGGAACCTGCAGCGAATACTACCTTATCAATATTCTCGAGGCTATATGACACGTCTTTTTCTAGGTCTGCCAAGAATACTTTAACACCATTTTTCTCAAATTGTTCTTTTTGGGATTCTTTGCGAACCATGGCAACAGGCTCAAAGTATTGTGATTTATTTAAAAGGTTGATTATTTGTTTTCCAGTGGTGCCATTGGCACCAGCTACTAGTACTTTTTCCATATATCTTATTTTTTATCAATATAAAATACCACATATTAATTGTTTAAGCGATACGGTAAAATTGTTAGCTTAAACGATAACCAATGATTAATTGAAGAATCCAATCAGTATTTAAAAAGGTAGTTAAAATAACACCTTAGGCTAACTCTATACTACAGGGAGTATGCTTTTATGGTTTAGTTTTTTTAAAGGCTTTTTATAAAACTATCAAAGTCCAAGTCTTTGTCAATATCCAGTTTTTGCTTTAAGCGGTATTTAGAAGTGTGGATGCTAGAGGGGAGTACGTTTAAAATGTTGGCAATTTCAATATTGTTCAATCCCATTTTTACATAAGAGGCCAAACGAAGTTCCTTATCCGTTATTTTATTTGATAATGACCGTAACTGTTCTTCAAAATTTTGATGTACATCGGAGAAATAGGATTTGAATACCTCCCAATCCTTATCTTCCGCACTTTGCTTTTTTAATAGCATAACTATTCTCTTGAACTCTACCTTAAACAATTCGGGAGAGTTTTTTACCTTTTCCAGGTTTTCCTTTAATTCAGAAATGAATTTACTTTTCTGAACCAGATGTAGGGTCTGGCTGGCCAATTCCTTTTTCTTGTGTTCAATTTCCTGTTTGTATATTACCTCTTGCTTTTCCCTTTCAATACGGTTCTTTTTTATACGCTGGCGATATCCAAAAACAGAAATACCGAATAAGGCTAGGGCAGAAGCCATACCGCCGGCATACAACCCTTTTTTAAGTTTATTGTTCTTGGCCTTTTCGTTTAAGGTTTTTATTTCTTCTTCTTGTAAGGCTAAAGCAGCTTCTTTTTTTTCCGTTTGGTATTGTATTTCCAACTCATTTATTTGATTAATTTTTTGTTCGCTGAAGACGGAATCATATTTGTTAAAATGAATTTCCCTGTTTTTATAGGCTTTTTTAAAATTCCCCATGGCAGCGTATGCCTCTGCAATGTTAAGATAATCACCTACATTACGCGTATTGGTGCCTGTTTTTTGAGAGATGGTATTTGCTTCTAAGAAATAGCCCAATGCCTTTTCATATTCCTTTTCTTTCATAGCAACCTTACCTAAGTTTCTAGAAGTTAAACCCAACATTTGTTGAATATTATGTTGTTTGTTCAGTTTATAAGCTTCTAAATAATAGGATTTTGCCGTTTTAATACTATCCATTGAGAAGTACAAGGCACCAATTGAATTAGTAATTCTGGCAATGCTACGATTATCCTTATTCTCTTTATAATAATTGTAAACAAGGTTGTAGTACTTTAGGGCTTCGGTATACTTTTGTTCATCTTCCAAATTTCCTGCTAAGTTACTTCTAACCAGAATTAACCCTCTAGTCAAATTATTTTCTAAACATATTTTTTCAGCCTTTAAATAATAGTCATTGGATAATTCGCGATTTCCTAATTCCCATTCTAAAACCCCTAGATTTACCAATGAAGCTGCGATATCTGATGCTCCAAGATTTAGGGACTCCTTTATTTTTAATGAGTTTAGATGTGATTCTTTTGATTTTTGAAGCTGTCCCAAATACTTTTGAACGATTCCTATGTTGTTGTACATTCTACTTAGGGGAATCAATGCATCAATTTCCCTATAAATAGAAATTGATTTTGAATAGGAAGTTTCAGCATTATTATAATCCGAGCTGTAATAATGGTATAAACCTTCTGCTTTATATGCTAAGGCAACGAATTTCTGATAACCTAAAGACTTAGATTCATGTAAAAGTGAATCAACATAGGGTTTTACCTTAGTCGGTTCTTGTCTTACTTGTTTAGAGAAAATTTGGTATAAAGTATTTATCCTAGTAGTATCTGTTTGTTCTTGGAGTATCTCGGTGAGACTGTCTAAGCCGTTGTTTTCTTGAGAATAAACTA
Organism: Maribacter sp.; assembly: GCA_965662155.1. Lineage (GTDB taxonomy): Bacteria > Bacteroidota > Bacteroidia > Flavobacteriales > Flavobacteriaceae > Maribacter. The sequence continues at coordinate 15,090 of CBFIGW010000013.1, forward strand.
ACAGCGTTAAACATAGTGTTAATTGAAATATAATTCTTTTTAATAGTCTATTCATTTTATAAACTTTTTATAAAACCATCAAAGTCCAAGTCTTTGTCAATATTCAGTTTTTGTTTTAAGCGGTATTTAGAGGTATGGATACTAGATGGTAACACATTAAGTATATCTGCAATTTCAGTATTGTTCAACCCCATTTTTACATAAGAGGCCAAACGTAGTTCCTTATCGGTGATTTTAGCATTGAGACTTTTTAGCTTTTCGTCAAAATCTTGGTGCACTTCGGAAAAATAGGATTTAAATACCTCCCAATCCTTATCTGCCGCACTTTGTTTTTTTAAGAGCATAACAATACGCTTAAACTCTACCTTAAACTTTTCGGGAGAGTTTTTAACTTTTTCCAGATTGTCTTTTAATTCAGAGATAAATTTGCTTTTCTGTACCAAATGTAGGGTCTGGCTGGCCAACTCCTTCTTTTTATGTTCAATTTCCTGTTTGTATATTTCTTCCTGTTTTTCCCTAGCTATACGGTTTTTTTTCACACGTTGGCGAAAACCAAAAAACAATAATCCGCACAAGGCCAAGGCAGAGCACATGCCTCCCGCATAAAGCCCTTTTCTTAGATTGCTGATTTCCACTTTTTGGTTCAATGTGGTTATTTCTTCTTTTTGAAGCGCAATTTCAGTTTCTTTTATTTCGGTTTTATGAATAATATTTAACTCCTGAATTTGATTCACTTTTTTGATGTTGTATAGACTATCATATATTGAAGATTTTAATTCTTGATATTCGAGTGCTTCTTGATAATCTCTGTTTTGATTTGCGATTTCAGTCAGAATTCCATAAGCCTGTACTTGTTCTTCCAATATTCCAATTTTTTGAGAGAGCGATAAGGCATTCAAAGCAAATTCTTTTGCTTTAAGATTGTTTTTTAATTCGAGTTGTACTAAACCGAGCATATTAAAGGTTTGTGATTTAAGTTTGTCACTACCGAAATCTTTGAATAGACGCTTATTTTGATCTAAATATTTTAATGATTCTTGGAATTCTTTTTTTCGAATTTTAATATTTGCAAATGCATTGTTCACATTTATCAACGTTAAATAGTCGCCTAACACTTGAATTTTTGGTTTGCTCTCTTTGAGAATCCTTTCTGCAATATTCAAATTATAATTATGCAGAATAAACATTTCAGCCTGTAATACTCTATATTGTAGCAATTTTCGTAAATTAACATCTTTATCTGTCTGATTGATAATATTGTTATATATTTTATTAGCGGCAATTGTATCCCCAAGAACATTATAAATTTGGGCTAACCTGCTATTCATCCGCTCCAGATAATCTTGGTTATTGGTCTTCTGTACATGGCGAATAGCTTCCGTTGCATCAATTAAAGCTAATTTGTAAAAGCCCTTAACAAAATGTAGCCTGCAACGATTTTCAAGTGATTGGCCCATACCCAAAGTATCTTTCATAACGCTAAATCCATTGAAAGCCTCATCAATAGCTTTTAGTGCTTTGTCATATTCCCCTAGATCTGTATGATCGACACCTAAATTCATTTGAATTACCGCAGTTCTAAGCGTGTCTCTTCTATTCTGATATGAATGCAAGGCAAGCTTGTTGTATTTCAATGAGCTATCTATTGAAATATAGCCATGTGATATGGCTAGACGCATGTAGCCACCCGCCAGAATTGATTCCTTTTTTGAAGATTTACCTAAATCAACCAATCTTTGAGCAAAGTTTATTGCATTTTTACCGTCTGTGTCAACATAATGATCCCAAACATTTATTAAAAGATCGTTTTTTGTAGAGTCAGTTTTTGCATTTTTCAAAAGAATAAGAAGGCTGTCTATTTTTTTTTGATCTTGACCAAAGGATAATAGCGGAACAATTATTAGCAATAAGAGTGCCCAATTTTTCATATTAAATTCAGATTTAAAGTTAAAACACCTCGGTAATTCTTTTAAAATTGCCTCTTTTATAAAGATAATGCAACTAAATATATGATTTTGTCCCAAAAAGCCACTGTCTAGGGTTTGTATAGACAGTTGTAATAAGGTTGAATTGCTGTAAATATTTTAAATAATTGATAATCAGGTTTTTATCATTTAGTTGTGCATTTCAATATTTCAATTGTCTAGGTCGTTTTATGAGCTTAAATGGAATTTTGTCCATGTTTTGTCTAGTGTTGTTTTTAGGTTTCGCCAAGAGGTGCTTCTAGTTTTGGAGTGTTGAACCTTAAAAATCTAGAAATTATGAAAACAAAACAATCAGTATGTAAAATGCGACTATTTATAAGTCTATGTAGTGTTGCTTTGATGGTCTTTCAAAGCTGTAGTAAAGACAATGTTGGCGATGGCCCTGGTGATAGCCCTAATAATTCTTCCATAGCTTCTGTATTATCCCAAGGAATTATAGAAGATTATCCGGCATCTCGAGTAGCAGATACCCTTGAAGTTTCTGAGCCCTATTATGAAGATTATATTGAAACTGCTTCTGGTGGAGATATTACGAATACCTATTTGTGTACCACTAAAAAAGTAAGTGTTTTGGATGGCAGTGGAAAATTTGCACTTTTTAATCCCAATGCGGAAAATATTTGGCCTGGTAACCTTTTACAAGGAAAAACACTAAGTAGTAATAGCCCTTCAAGTATTAACGTTGACCGTGCGGGTGGTACGGTATCTTATAACTTGATCAACGGAAATCCTGTTTCGGCAAGTTCAGTAGATCAAGTTAAAAAGTCCAGTATTCAAATAGCCATGAATGAAATAATCGCTAATGATCCAGATATCGTTCCTGCCAATTTTCAATTAGATGTGGAGGAGATTTATAGCGAAGAACAGATGGCATTGGAACTAGGTGTTAGTTATGAGTCTTATAACATCAACGCTTCTGCTGATCTTGCTTTTTCAAGCGATAAAGAATACAACAGGGTACTGGTGAAATTAACACAGGAGTATTACACGATGTCTATGGACCAAATCAATGGTTTGGATGATATTTTCGCGCCTGATGTTACAGGTGACGACCTTGCCCCATATGTACAAGCCGATAATCCGGCGACATTTATCTCTTCTGTAACTTATGGTCGTATATTTTACATGATGGTAGAATCCACAAGTTCGATATCAGAGCTTAAGGCACGTATTGAAGGCACCTACAATGGATTCAGAGGTAAATTAGAAGGAGAAGTGGAATATAGTCAGTACAATTCTTTAAAAGAGGTGAAAACTAAGATTATTGCTTATGGTGGTAGTGCGGAAAGTGCATTTTCTTTGACGGGCGTAGTGGATATTAATACCATCGGTGAAACATTAGCAGAAAGCACTAATATTGCAGAAGCCCTACCTTTATCATATGTTGTCAAAAGTGTACTTGAACCTAGCAAAACGGTTGGCACCAAATTAGCTACAGAATATGATGCCGTGAATTGTACACTAAGAGGTGTACGTCCTCCTTTAGGATATCAGGCCTTGGTTGGCTTATTTGAAGATGGTATAGGTGCGGCTACGGCAGTAGCTGGATCCAACTCAATACTTTTCAATGGAGCAGGTACAGAATATGTTTGGTTTAATGGGAATACTGGAGCTATATCACAAAAATTTTCAATAAAAGATTCAAATGCTCCTTTGGGGACAGTACGTTACGATGCTGTGGGTGCTGGAGTGCTTTACATACCGGGTGAAATTTGGCTATACGATAAAGAAAGTTTGGAGTTTGTGATATTTAAATTCGACCCAGGACCTTATGCAGGAAATAACAATACGATTCCAAACTCCTATATTGGCACAAGGTATTACGGACCATATAACACTAACGAGATTCATAATGCCGATCTTGCATCGGGGGAAAGCTTTCCATTTGCGAGTGTAGGTTTTGGTGCTTCTGCCTATTTGGGGTATACCCAAACCACGGAACAAGAAAACTATTTAGGAGGTGTAATTGTACATAATATTTACAAATACCGCCATATCTATGTAGAAAGAGGGGCAGGCAATATTTATGCCTATGAGGATTATATAGTAGATCGGTGGACTAGAGTTCCTTTTATCGGTTCTCAAACTACGGGTACGGATATAAGCCGTGAATGGACTGAGAAAAGGGATTTTAGGGATTATGATAAAAGTACATGGGCACTAGATGCCGTAGGTGCTGGTTGCAAGGTGACTTTGGGTAATGGAGATTTGAAATTACTCTATTTCGGAACGGATGGTAAAACATTTTTTATTCGAAATGATTTGTATGGAGCCGCAGACGGTCCTTATGTAATCGACTAGTTAGTACAAAGACAGTCGGCACTTAAAGTTGTAGATTCAACAACTTGGTGTTGGCTGTTATGTAAAAAGGCACAACACATAGTTAAATAGCATTTACTCAAAAACAATAAAGATGAAAAAACTATTATTTCCAATATTGATTTTAACAATTATAAGCACCTCTTGTTCAAAAGATGAACAAGGAGGGGAAATTGATTCCAATATAATAGGAAACTGAATCGGCACGTACTCGGGCGACAACAGGGGAATTTGGACGGTCAAGGTAGATGTTAACGGCAATGTTTCCGAAACGGCCACATCGTCATTTACCCAAGACTCCCAAAATATCTCTGGGAAAGTTACCGATAATGGTACTCTGTCTGCCACTTTGGGCAATACGGATGACAGGGAGTTTATTGGTCAATTAAAAGAAAACAATGAGGCTACGGGTACCTGGGTAGATGCGGGAAGGAATATGGAAGGCACTTGGGAGGGCAGCAAACAATAAAGCAATTTGAAAAACCAAGATTCGTCTCAGCAAATTACATTTTTAATTTATAAAACAGCAGCTGGCCGCTCAAGTTGGGTTCAACAACTTGATGCCGGCTGTTTTTTTAAGTATGACCTAGAAATACCAACGTAATACACAATAAAAGGTAAAAGAGAAGCTTATTTCTCCTTTAAATAATCGTATACGATATATTGTAATTATTAGATTATCAAGAGTTTACGATGAATATTTAACAACAATTATCAAATCCAAGTTAAATTCTATTATAGTGCATTCAAAAACGTATTTAAATCCATCTCTTTGTCCAATCCTAATTTTTTCTTCAACCTGTATTTTGATTTCAGGATACTATCTGGCAAAACATTCAATGTAGCGGCAATTTCTTTTGTTGTCAAGTTCATCCTTAAAAAGGCGGCCAAACGTATTTCCTTTTCTGAAATGTCCGCAGAAATAGTTTTTAGCTTTTGGTCAAAGTCGTTATGTACCTCGGCGAAATAGGTTTTAAATACTTCCCAATCCTTATCCGATGCATTTTCTTTCTTTAAGAGCATTACGATTCGTCTAAACTCCATTTTAAAAGTATCCGGTGAGTTTTTTATGTTTTGTAAATTTTCTAGTAATTCTTGTATAAAGGTGTTTTTTTGCACCAAATGCAAGGTCTGGCTGGCCAGTTCTTTCTGTTTATGCTCAATTTCTTGTTTGTAGATTTCTTCCTGTTTTTCTCGCTCAATTCGGTTTTTCTTTATCCGTTGTTTAAAACCAAAAAACAAAAGCCCGGAAACTGCAACAAAGGTGAACATACCTCCGGCATAAAGTCCTTTAGTAAGTTTATCTACCTTTGCCTTGGCATTTAGGGTGTTTATCTCTTCCTGCTGTAAGGCAATTTCCGCTTCTTTTTTCTCGGTCTCATATATGGTTTGGATTTCTTCTATCTGTTGGTTCTTTTTTAAGTTGTAAATACTGTCGTTTAGAGCGTGATATTCTTGGAAATCAGCATAGGCTAAATCATCTTTAGCCATTGCATGCCATATGTTCGCCCTTGTTTGTATAGCTTCACTTAGTGTGGGCAGGGCTCCAATCTCCGTAGCGATGGTAATTACCTGGTTTATGTTTTCAAGGGCACGCCTAGGGCTTCCTTGTGCAATTTCTAAATGGGCAAGCTCATGCAAAACCTCTGTTAAGTCCAACTTAATGTCTTCTTTTTTAGCTATTTGTAGGGATTCATTTAACAAAGTGCGGGCCTTTTGATAATCACCTTTTGTGTAGCTTAATCGTGCCAAATCATTTAAAGACTGGGAAATCATGGATTGAACGTTCATCTCCCGGGCCAATTCAATAGATTCGTTTTGGTATTTTTCTGCCAAATTGGTCTTATTTAATTTTTCAGCTGCTAAACCTGCGGTATTGGTAGCATAACTTTGATATATTTTATCATCGTTTTTCTTGTAAATGGCAATGGCCTGTTCTGCATAAGCAAGACTTGGCGCATATTCTCCAAGCTGATATTCAATGTCTGCCAACTGTTTTAAGGCATCACCTTGTCTAACCTCATCGCCAACTTCTTCAAATAGCTTTAAAGACTTTAAGGTGTTTTCAAGAGCTAGTTTATAATTACCTTTTTCAATATAGATACCCCCTAGTACTTCATATTCTGAGCCTCTTAAGTCAAAATCACCTAAATCAGAATTTTTCCTATTCTCATCTGTATACATGTCTAGAATATAGGTTGTAAGCGCTATGGCTTTAGCGTAATTTCCTTTTTCCCGTTCTATCGTGGCTAAGGAATGTAAAGCAAAGATTTGACCTTTAACCGATTTCATTTCCTTAAACTTATCCAGGGCCTTGTTATGAAAAATTCGGGCAGAATCATTTTTAGATTGGTTATAATAATAGTTGCCAAATTGAAGAAAACCATTGGCTACACCTTTTTCGTATCCTATTTTTTCCGATAGTTGTTGCGCTTGTTTTGCATATTCCAGAGCTCCTTCATTATCCATAAACATCATTCTTTCATGGATTCTCGAGAGAACTTNTGCCTTAAGTGTGTCGTCGGGTAACGTTTTAGCCTGTTGAATCAAACTATCCAATTCTTGTTTTCTATTCTGACCAAAAGTAGATACACCAACGATTAGTAAAAGCAAAAAAAAGTAGTTTATGGTTTTCATATGGATGGATGGATTAAGGATTTCAAGGTAGTTATAAAATCCTTTCGAAAAAAGTGAGAATCGTAAGGCAAACTCACCTTTGTCCATGTTTTTTGTTGTATAATTTTTCTTTTAAAATCATTAGCATGTCTTGAAACCCTCTAATTATACAGGCATTTGGCGCACTTTTTCTAAAAACATTAATAACCCTTGTCCATTTGAAATCCAGAAAGGAAAATAGGTACTTGTCCATACTTTGTCTATGGACAAAAATAGGATTGAGGCTATTTCTGGTCTAATTTGGTGGTGTTGAATCCTTAAAACCAATATGTTATGAGAAATACCCTGCAGCTGTTCTTTGAGAACTGTAAAACCATGATTCGTATTTTCTTCAATATTCAAAGAGAGAATCAAAACTTGGTTTTTGTACCGATCTATTTAAACAATAGGAAATGAAAACATTTTTACTATTACTTTTTTTAATGCCTTTGGGACTTAGTTCACAAGTAGTTTTAAGGCAAACCTTGTCTGTTGGAGGCAGTAGTGGCATAAGCAATTCTGGTCAAGGCAACTATTTTATACAACAGAGTATCGGACAGCTGAGTGTGATCAACACATTTTCGGTAGAAAATAAAATTCTGCGTCAAGGATTTCTGCAACCTTTAAGGCGGGGTGTCCTTGGAAATAACCCCAATGAATTGGAAATGGTGGTATACCCCAATCCTTTTTTCAACGCTGTTGTGGTAAACTTAGAGAACACCAATGATGACAAAATAGACATGTTTCTATATGATATTACAGGCAGGCTATTGGTAACAGATAATTATGAAAACAATACCCAACTGGTTGTGCCTTTAGAGCACTTGTCAAAAGGGGTATATTTCTTAAGGTTACAAGTTGGGCAGCAAGAGAACATTAAACAACTGATAAAGCAATGAGCCTAACTAAATATATTTTCTTGGCCAGTTTTATGATGTGTTCCTATGGTTACGGGCAATTACTATATGCAGAAATGGGCCAGACACTTTCCTCGTTCGATTATAAAAATTCCTCTGGCGGCACATTGGATAATTTACAAAATGGGAGTAGAACCTATGTTGGGGTGGGTTATGCATTTCAACTTCCGGGCGATAAGGCCCATGTGCAATTAGGAGGTGTTCTTACCAATTATGGCGCTATAGGTAGCGATTTGGTGCTAGACAATTATTACGAGTGGGATGTTTCATATATAGGCCTGCAAGCCGGTCTTTGGTATGATTTTGCAAGATCAAGGGATTTCGTCTTTTTTGCCAAACTCAATGTGTCCATGGAATATTTGATGCGAGGTACCCAAACATTGAATAATCAAGTATATGACCTTACTAGGGAAGATGAATTTGATAAAATCATACTAGTACCAAGATTGGGCCTAGGGGTAAAGTACCCCATCTCCAATAAAGCGGCATTATATGTCCAATATCAATACGGACGAAGCTTTTCCTTGGTGAATACCAATCCAGATGATAATGAAAAACTAAGTATAACAAACCACAATTTTGGAATAGGTATCCTTATTCAACTACCGGGATGCAATTGTTCCTTTTAAAATTTATATCATGAAAAAAAATTACGTACTCACTATTTTCAGTTTTTTTGTACTTCTTTATGGTTTTGCCCAAACCGAAGGAATTACCTATCAAGCGGTACTTGTAGATAATAATCCCGATGAAATTCCAGGAGTGGATATTCCATCCAATAATATTCCGGACCAACCACTTACTATTCGATTCACCATTTTAGATGCATTTGGCAATGTAGAATATCAGGAAACCCAAGAAACTCAAACAGATGTTTATGGTACGATAAATTTAACCATAGGGGAAGGGCAGACCACACCGGAAAGTTTAGGAGTCTTTACTACTATTAACTGGGACGGGGCAAAAACCTTAAATGTAGATATAGACTTAGAAGCAGGCACTAATTTCGTAGAATTTAGTTCCCAACCCTTAACCTATGTACCCTATGTAAGGCACAGAAACCTTGTTGCGGACGGTATTACAGATTTAAATGATGATTTGTATGTAAACAATAACAGTACCGCCAATTTTAGTGGTGCATCTTATTTTTATGATCGCGTTACCATTGATGCGATAATGTCTACCACAAATCAATCGGATATTGATGCTTACCCTTTACTATTACAGGGTAGTGCCCATGGCATGGCCATACAACTAAACGATGCTGTACCGAGTCGTGAGCGTAATTTTATGTCTTTTTGGGATGGAGGCGGTACCCCTATAGGTCGTATTGAGGGTTTTCAAGCGTATACGGATGTGAGTCAAAATTTTATCTTGGAAGTATTGTTGGCTAACGAACCCACCGAAGATGAGGCCAAGGACCAAGAAGATGATGATACCGCGCCACCTGCAGAAGCACCTAGCGCATTTGCAGTTTATTTGAACAATGATTATTCATTAAATCTACTGCTGGAATATATGGATCTGCTTGAGGCATCGGCAACTTTTGGGTGGAATTTAGGCGCCTGTATTGCTGGTGTTGGTATTGCAGGGGACTGTGATGATGCCGCATGGTCTGCATTTCAATTATTTGTTCAGGGCGTTCAGATATCTTTATATGTGTGGTATAACGAGGCTAATGTTGGGGTGGCTTTTGAGTCGGGTGGTGCAGATTATGCCGAATGGTTGAAAAAATATAATCAAAAGGAAACCTTTACGTATGGAGAAGTGGTGGGATTGCGAGCTGGTGAGATTTCTAAGAATTTTACCGATGCAGATCGTTACATGGTCATTTCCAAAAACCCTATTGTTTCTGGCGCAATGCCGGAACAAGGCGAGGAGAGTCTTTACAAGCAAGTGGCATTTTTAGGTCAGGTGCCTGTAAAAGTAATAGGTACGGTTAATAAAGGTGATTATATTTTGCCCTCTGGTAATCTAGATGGTATGGCTATTGCTGTTTCTCCAAATCAAATGCGGACAAATGATTATAAACGAATTATTGGTGTTGCGTGGGACGAGTATCATGGTAATGAGCTCTTCAGTTATATCAATACCGCTGTGGGGATAAATACGAATGATTTGGTTAATGTGGTATCAAATATGCAGCAGGTTATGAACCGGATGCAAGATGCTTTGGTAGCTGCAAATCCTAAATACCAGCCTGCCTATTTTGATGTGGAGACTGTTACTGTGGATAGTAACATAAAAACCACAAAATCCAAAACTATGCAGCAATTGGTAATGGAACAATATGGTATTGACCAGCAGGCAACTGCCACACAAAAATTGGCTACGTTAAAAACCATGATGCAGTCCAAAGATTTGGATAACAATGTGTTTAAGTTTTCTGATATGCCTTTTTTACAAGATGTATTAGAAAACCCTACCGAAGAAAACATAAAGCAGTATAATGATTACTATACAAAGGCATTGGAGAATTTAAGCGCTATGGTTCAAGGTAGGTAAGTAAGTATTAGCTTTTTTTTTCCACCAATTCCAATTGATCTACGCTTACGTTTGTAGTAAACAGGCCGTAGTTAACTATGGCCTTATTTTTTTCTAGCTTATCAATGCTGCCAACCGCCTTGCCGTCTGGCATGCGTACCCTGTCACCCACTTTAAAAACGGGTCTTGGCTTGTTCTTTTCGGCAACTATCGCTTTTTTCTTCTGTACCTTCTTTTTCTCACGGATAACCTTAACTTCTTTTTGGACTTCTTGGGCAACCTGAGCCTTTTTCGTTCTTTCTTTTTTGGCCTCCGTGGCCGATTTTTTCTTCCGTTTGCTGTTTTCGGTCTCTACGATCCTAAGCAATTCTGAAATTAAAGGGCGCTTTTTGTTGTTCTGAAAATATTTATCTGCCGCTACATTGACCTTATTACCTAATTGAATCATACGTTGGTCATGGTCGTAAAGCTCTTGATAGTTTTCCAGTTTGGATTTTACCTTGGCGTTGAGCTTTTCCAATCGCGCCGCCTCTTCCCGGGCTTTGCTCTCTTCTTCTTGCAGTCTAGAGCCAGTTTGTGCCATTTTACTGCGTTCTTTCTGTAATTTGGCTATGGTAGCATCAAAACGGACCTTACCGCGTTCTATCTTCTTCTTGGCCTTGTTGATCAAAGAGTAGGGGATGCCATTTTTCTGGGCCACTTCAAAAGTGAAAGAGCTCCCTGCCTGACCTAATATTAATTGAAAAGTGGGCTCCAAGGTTTTACCGTCAAAAAGCATGTTGGCATTTGTGGCATGGGGCAACTCATTGGCCAAGGCTTTTAAATTGGCGTAATGGGTGGTAATCACACCATAGGATCCACGTTCGTAAAAGACTTCCAAAAACGCTTCGGCCAGCGCCCCGCCAAGTTCAGGGTCACTTCCGGTACCAAATTCGTCAATAAGGAATAAGGTCTTGTGATTACATCGCTTAAGAAATTGGTTCATGTTCTTAAGCCGATAACTATACGTACTTAAATGATTTTCAATGGATTGGTTATCGCCAATATCCGTAAGTATCTTATCAAAAAAGCATACCTCACTGCGTTCATGTACGGGAATTAACAACCCGCTTTGTAGCATGACCTGTAATAATCCAATAGTTTTTAGGGTAATACTTTTACCACCTGCATTAGGTCCCGAAATAACTATTATTCGATTTTCTTGATGCAGTTCTATGGTTTGTGGATAGGTGGTATCATTCTTTCGTTTATTGCTTAAATACAATAAAGGGTGATAAGCATCACGCAAATAGAGACGCTTATTGTTATTTATCTTTGGCAACAGGGCGTTTATATCTTGCGCGTGCTTTGCTTTTGCCGCAGTAACGTCAGTTTGTATCAAATAATCCTGATAATCCCTTAAAAGTTCCCTAAATGGTCTAATTTGATTTGTAAGTTGATTTAAAATACGTTGAATTTCTTCTTTCTCTTCAAATTCTAGGTTGTTCAGTTCCCTACTGTATTTTAAAGCCGCCTCAGGTTCTATGTAAACAATGCTTCCTGTCTTGGAAGTACCCATTACAGAACCTTTTATTTTTTTGCGATACATAGACTTTACGGCGAGAACCCTGCGGTTGTCTACTACCGATTCCCTTATCTCATCCAAATAATCTGAAGATTGATAGGTGCTAAGGGCAGCACTAAAGCTCTGACTTATTTTACCTCTCACGTGGTTCATTTGTCTTCGAATGATTGACAAGGTGTCCGAAGCATTGTCCTTTACTTCTCCAAAACGGTCTATAACGGCATTTACCAAGACTGGTATCTCCGTGTTTGTTTCAAGTTGGCCTGAAAACTCATGGAGTAAAGGGTAATATTCTTTAAACTTCTTTAAAAACTTTTGATGGGTCGCCACCGTGTTGCATATGGCTGAAATACGCTGAAATCCTTTTAGCTCCAACGTGGTATTTTCTATTTTTAATAATTTTAACTCTCCATTTATACCGTCAAAGCCATGATTTGGGATCCTATTTTCATTAATAAACGAAGAAAGGTATTCCGAGGTCTTTTTAAGGGAATTTATGGCTAGTTCTTTCTCTGAAAAGGGTATTATTTCCATAGCGCGTTCCTTGCCCAGATCTGTATTGCAGCGCAAAGCAACTTGTTGGAGTACGGTTGGAAATTCTAAATCTTGAAGTGTCTTGGAATGTATTTTAACCACGTTTTATCTTAATGTGTCGCAAAGGTAAGGATTGCTAGTGAATAAGAATACGGTCTTTATAGTAAGGATGTGCAACTAAAGGGATAGGATGTCTTCCCAAATATTTTTATTCACTAGCATTCCATTTTCGGAATTTTTTTTAAAGTTGGCCAGTGCCCTCTCTCCAGGATAAAAGGTTTGGTCGCCAGGTTGCATAGGGGGAACATTGTGCGTATATTCTATTATTTCGTTCAACAAACGCTCCTGTAATTTTTTGTCGCCAAATATTTCGGGATAAATACACAAAAATACTTGTGATACGCCTGTTTCATGTGCTTTTTCACTTATTTGTACCGTTGATTTTCCGGCGGATAGTAAGGTAGCCAGCATATCCAAAACCATTGATAGTGCAGAGCCTTTCCAATAACCTATAGGAAGCCCTCGTTCGTTTTCTAAAATAGGATTTGGATCTTTAGTTAGTTGGTTGTTGTGGTCCCATCCACCAATAAAGGGCAATTGCTCATTTTTAAGACTGTATTCATGGATTTTGCCAAAGGAGAACTGAGACATGGACATATCCAATACCACATGACCTTCTTTTCTAGGGATTGATATTACAAAAGGATTGTTGCCAATTCTACTGTCATTTCCTCCCCATGCGGGCATATTGGGTTTGGTATTGGTGAATAAAATGGAAATACAGTCCTTTTCGGCAGCTTGCCATCCATAGGCACCGGCACGCATCCAATGGTTGGTGTTTCGTAAGGCAACCAATCCCATACCTTGTTCTTTGGCTAATGTAATTGCTCTATCCGTACATTTTTGGGCATTGATGATGCCTGGTCCGAAATTTCCATCCCATCGTTCAATGGAACCAAATGTTTCAACAGGTTCTGCCTCGGCATCAATTTTGACAAGTCCTTTTTCAATAAAATCAATAAAAGAAGGTACTCGATTAATGCCATGGGAATTTACGCCCATTAGCGTATTTTCAGTGAATACCTTAGAAAGACACTTGGCCTTAACATCGGTAAAATTATATTTCACAAACAGTTGGTGTAAAACCTCCTGCATTTCTTTTACATCAATCCGTAAATCCATTTGTATGTATCTAAAAGCTAATTAAGCTCTTAAATATAACTCAAAATCAGCTTATGATTTTTAATTTTACAATCGTATTGTTTATTGCTTATCCTAAGAAACCAGTTCTTAATAGTAGCATTATATGAACAAAGAAGAATTTCAATAAATGAAAGTAGCTATCGATAGTAGTTGGAACCAAAGATTACAGGCAGAATTTGAAAAACCATATTTTCAGGAGCTTACAAGCTTCGTTAAACAAGAATATGAGACGTACACATGCTACCCAAAAGTTTCCGATATTTTTGCTGCCTTTGACCATTGCTCGTTTGAGGATACCAAAGTGGTTATCATTGGTCAAGACCCATATCATGGACCGGAACAGGCAAATGGCCTCTGTTTTTCAGTAAAAGACCATATTCCACATCCTCCTTCGTTAATAAATATTTTTAAGGAGATTGCTGTCGATACCGGAGTTGCGTACCCAAAAAGTGGTAATCTGGAAAGATGGGCAGATCAGGGTGTACTTTTATTGAATGCGACATTAACCGTTAGGGCTCATGAAGCCGGGAGTCATCAGAAAAAAGGATGGGAAAAATTTACAGATGCCGTAATTAAAAAACTTTCTGATGAAAAAGAAAATCTAGTATTCTTGCTGTGGGGTGGATTTGCTAAAAAGAAATCAAAATTAATAAATCGTGACAAACATCAAATCTTAACTTCTGGCCATCCCTCGCCACTCAGTGCCAATAGGGGGTATTGGTTTGGAAACGGGCATTTCTCAAAAACCAATAATATTTTACAGGAATTAGGCAATAAATCCATTATTTGGTAAGTTTGTAAAATAGGAAAAGTATTGTTTCAAAGAACGTATTTTCTTACTATACTACTAATTTAACCAAACAAGCATGAGTACATTCAACGATTTAAAGTCGATTCTACTTATAGATGACGACGAATCCAGTAATTTTTTACATTCTATTTTTATTAATAAACTTGGTCTGGATATCAATATTCATTCGGCTTTAAATGGACAGGAAGGATTAGATTTTATTTTGAATAAAGGAGTGGAAAGCTTGCAATTGCCCTGTATGGTCATGTTGGACATTCGTATGCCCGTAATGGATGGTTGGCAGTTTATTAAAAACTATGAAGAACAGGTGCCCAAGGAATTAAAAGAGCAAATTGTTGTTGTTTTGGTAACTATTAGCAATAGTGGGGAAGATAAGAAAAGGGCCATGGAAAACCCATATATTATGGACTTCGCGCAAAAACCACTTTCAGATACCGCCTTTAGGAAATTGACAAACAAACACTTTAGCTTAACAACGGCCAAAGCAACATAGTTTACTTCAGCAGTTTATTTGCTGGTAGTTTTTGAGATATTAACTTCAGCGAGAGTAAGATATCCTGAATTTCTTCTAAGTTTGTTGCAGGTAATTGTTGTTGACTCCACTTGGTGATTCCCAGCCATTCTTGTATATCCTCTAATTTTTGCTCGTACCTATTGGCTAGGGTTCTATCTATGCTAGGAATGTTTTTAAATTCTTCTGTATACATATTTATTACTTCCAAAATATGTTTTAAGGTGCTACCGTTCTTGGAAATAAATGCATCCGTTCCCACCAACATAAAGCAGGGCCAAGGCGTGGGACAATCGCCCAAGCGTCTAAAAACACCCTTGTCAACCAATGGTTTTGTGGTAAAGTGCTCCCACATAAAATAGTCTGCCTCGCCAGAAGTTAAGCCTTCTATGGCACCTGTAAGGTTATTGATTACTTCAAAATTAAGATTCTCTAAGGCCCATCCCTCATTTTTGGCCATAACATAGGCCATTAAATGACTTCCGCTGCCATACCTGCTAATAGCTGCTTTGGTGCTTTTTAACTCGTTCAAATTGTGGTAATTGCTATTTGCCGAAACATGAATGCCCCAAAGTAGGGGAGAAGCAATGTATTCCTGTATTATTTTTGATGGATTACCTTCGGTGATACTTTTAACAATACCCTCCGTTAGGATAATTGCCAAGTCCGTTTCATTTTCATTTAGTAGTTGACACATTTTTCCTGTGCCTTCTGGAATATCTGTCCAAATAAGTTCGATACCCCGCTCTTTAAAGGCCCCTTCTTCAATGGCTAAATGCCAGGGTAGGTTAAAATGTTCTGGAACTCCAATTATTTTTACTGTTTTCAAAGTGCTGTTAATTTGTTAAGGGCGAATTTAATAAGTTCTTCAACAGATTTAGACGGATTTTTGGAAAATTCACCAGTAGCACGGTTAGCCAAAATACAATTAAGCGAAACTGCTTGGTGTCCTAACAGTTTGGACAATGCGTAAATGCCAGATGTTTCCATCTCTAGATTAGTTATTCGGTGTTTTTCATAGCTAAAGTTTGCCAGTTTGGCCGTGAAGTCTTCTTTGCTTGTCGATATACGTAGCGATCTACCTTGAGGTCCATAAAACCCTGTATTTGTTGCTGTTAAACCTAATCGTATACGATTATCAGTGAAAATTTCTGCTAAATTCTTGTCGAAATCTATAATGTAGGGCCTAGCTTTTTGATTAGACCATTGTGTTTGTTCAATAAAATCATCTTCCATGGCTGAATATGGTTGCTGTCCATGTTCATAAAAGTGAAGAAGACCGTCAAACCCAATGGCCAATTCGCTCATTAACCAAGAATCGATTTTAATTTCCGGTTGTATGGAGCCGGAAGTCCCAATGCGCACAATTTTCAATCGTATACGATTTTTTTTTACTGTTCTCCTGTTAAAATCAATGTTTACGAGAGCGTCCAGCTCATTTAAAACGATATCAATATTATCCGTACCGATACCGGTTGATATCACAGATAGTCTTTTACCGTTTAAATGGCCCGTGTGGGTTAAAAACTCACGTTTCCCTTTTTTTATTTCTATGGAATCGAAAAAATGGGACACCTGCTTTACCCGATCGGGGTCGCCAACCGTTATTATGGTGTGCGCAATATCTTGTGGAAGTAAATTTAAGTGGTAAATACTGCCATCCTCATTGAGAATTAGCTCAGATGGACTTAATTGCATACTACAATTTTAAAATCCTATCGTTCTGGGTGTTGTAAAGGAAATTGTATTTTAAAGCACCGCCCAAATACACATCATTGTCTTGTATACATGAATAGTAACTCGTTTTGCCTTCCAGGATTTCTTTTCCTTTTTTAGTGAGCCTAACGGGATTTAAAGAAGTAAATAAGGGTTTTAACCTGTCAATGGCCCTGTTGTATTGGGTATCCCCAAAGCCTAGATTATTCTGTGTTTTTAAAATAGTACCTAGAAAATCTCTTTTGGAAGTTGGTTTACTGTCTATAGCCAATCTTAACATGTTGTTTTCCATTTCATTTAAGCCGTTGGCGATGCTTGGGAAGCGTTTCAAGTGTGTTTGTACGGCATCACCAAGATAATCGAACTGGTAATCTTTAAAATCCGTAAGATTCTCTAATCTAATAGGGTTGTTGCTACAGTATAGTTGCCAAACATAGTCTGCATATTCCGTATCGTCCTGAGATAATATTTTTTTGTTTTTATACAGTGTGTGAAGTTGTTCATCCGAGAGCTCATTTAAGCTATAGCGCTTGTCGGTTTCATCTTCGTTGCCACTACATACCAAAGAGATTTCTGCGTACTTACGATTGGTCAAAAGCCAACTAATAACGGCTAGCATGTTTACCTGGCAGAATAAATCATACTCAAACCAAAGTACAATTTGATCCTGTTGCTTGTGATTACAGAGCGACCGATATTCTTTCAATGTTTTTTCTATGAACCAAGACTTGGATACCCTATAATTCTTGTTCAAGAACTCAAACCGTGTTTTCCAAAACGTTTCACTACCAACATTGGCAAGGGTTTTACCTTCACATAGCATTTCGCGCCATGTAATAATATCACCATCTAGATTTAACTTCTGAAGACGTTCTGTAAAACTATCGCCATTGGTAATGTGTAAGACTGAACTCATTTTCGGTTTCGTTTAGGTTCTAACTAAAGTAGTAGATAAATGTAAGGTTAAATGTAAATAAATAAAAAAAATTAACAGAAAAAGACGCAACCATTTTGTCGCTGCTGTTTAACTATTCGGTTTTTAGCCTCCCACACGCTTTACTTTGAAGCCTTTTTGCTTTAAAATTTCCATTATTTGACTACGATAGTCTCCTTGTATGATGATTTTATCGTTTTTAAAACTACCACCTACCCCTAAAGTTGTTTTTAGTTCCTTGGCTAGTTTTTTAAAGTCGCTGTCGGCACCCGTGTACCCTTCAATAATAGTTATGGGTTTGCCTTTTCTTTTTTCGTATTTGCAAATAAGCGGATCATCCTGAAGCCATAAATCGTTTTTAGTTTCCAGTTCAGGTGTTTCTTCCGGTTCATGGTCCGGAAATAGGTTCTTAAGTTGATCTTGTAGGTTCATTGGTTATTCTTTTATCAATCCTAATTCTATTAAACGCTCATGTAAAAACTCACCGGCAGTAATATCTTCAAACTGTTTTGGTTTGCTTTCGTCAATACAATTTTCAAGGCAGTTTAAAGGCATTTCACTTATGGGATGCATAAAAAAGGGCACTGAATATCTAGAGGTTCCCCAAAGCTCACGTGGTGGGTTCACGACTTGGTGAATAGTGGACAACAACTTATTATTGCTTAATCTAGATAGCATATCACCCACATTGATCATCAGCTGATCTGGTCTGGCAATAGCATCAACCCACTCGCCCTCGTGGTTTTGCACCTGTAATCCCTTGCCATGGGCTCCCATTAAGAGGGTGATTAAATTAATATCACCATGGGCGGCAGCTCTCACTGCATTTTTAGGTTCCGATGTTATAGGTGGGTAATGTATAGGGCGCAATATAGAATTCCCGTTTTTAATGAAATTGTCAAAATAGGTTTCTTCTAAATCCAGGTGTAATGCCAAAGCACGTAAGACGTATTTGGCAGTTTTCTCCAGCATTTGGTAGGTTTCCTTGCCTACCGTATTGAATTTAGGTAGCTCTTCAACGATAACATTGTCCGGGTATTCCGCTTCCAGCTTGGAATTGTTCTCAACATATTGACCAAAATGCCAAAACTCCTTTAAATCTCCTTCCTTGCGGCCCTTTGCGTGCTCTTTCCCAAAAGAAGTATAGCCTCGTTGACCGCCAATACCTTCAATTTCGTATTTGTCCTTAGTTTCTTGTGGTAAATGAAAGAACGATTTGATTTCCGTATATAGATCATCCACTAATTCATCGGATAGAAAATGGCCGCTTAAGGCAACAAAACCTATATCCTCAAAAGCTTTTCCTATTTCATCGATAAACTTTTTTTTTCGTTTTGGGTCGCCCGAAATAAAATCGGATAAATCTACGCTAGGTACCAGACTCATAATAACTAAATTAATATTTACCGTAAAATTACAAAATCCTGAACAGTTTCAATTATAACAAAACACATCCTTTAACATGGTTTTTGTTACATTTATGCTGTACTAAAGAAAATGGTCAATAGCTAATGGATTATTCCAAATATACAGTATCGGACACAACTAAATTAAAGCTTTTTAAAGCAATGCTTGCCCCAAGGATGATTGAGGAAAAAATGTTGATTTTATTAAGGCAGGGTAAAATAAGCAAATGGTTTAGTGGTATTGGCCAAGAGGCAATTTCAGTTGGTGTAACCGCCGCGATGGATACTGATGAGTATATTCTGCCAATGCACAGAAATTTAGGGGTTTTCACCTCTAGAGGAATTCCTATGCAGCGTCTATTTTGTCAGTGGCAAGGTAAACCTAGTGGTTTTACCAATGGAAGGGATAGGAGTTTTCATTTTGGCACACAGGAGTATAAAATTATAGGAATGATTTCCCATCTAGGACCACAATTGGGAGTGGCGGATGGTATAGCTTTAGCTCATAAGATAAGAAAGGAAAACAAATGTACTGCCGTTTTTACGGGGGAAGGGGCAACCAGTGAGGGAGATTTTCATGAGGCATTAAACGTTGCGGCTGTTTGGGACTTGCCTGTTTTGTTTTGCGTAGAAAATAACGGTTATGGCCTTTCTACACCTACGCAGGAACAGTTTAAATGTAATGATATTGCGGATAAAGGAGTTGGGTATGGAATGGAATCACATATTATTGATGGCAATAATATATTGGAGGTATATACAAAGGTGAACTCCCTTTGCGAAGACATAAGAAGCAATCCAAGACCTGTACTCTGTGAATTTAAGACCTTTAGAATGCGTGGGCATGAAGAGGCAAGCGGCACCAAGTATGTACCTCAAAAACTAATGGAGGCGTGGGCGGAAAAGGATCCTTTGGATAATTATGCGAACTACTTGTTACAAGAAGGGGTGCTTAGCGTGGAACAAGAACAACAGATACGAGACGAAATTTCTGCTGAAATAGAGGAGCATTTACAGTTTGCCAATAATGAAAATGTCATTTCACCTAATAAAAGTAAAGAATTAGGTAGTGTATTCAAAAATATTGATATAGAAGAAATTACACCTAAAATACATGTTAAAAAAATTCGATTTGTAGATGCTATTTCAGAAGGTTTGTACTCAGCTATGGAAAAGTTTAACAACTTGGTAATCATGGGTCAGGATATTGCGGAATATGGCGGTGTATTTAAAATTACAGATGGTTTTGTGGAGGCCTTTGGCAAAGAAAGGGTAAGAAATACCCCCATTTGTGAATCGGCCATTGTATCTGCAGCTATGGGACTTTCTATAAATGGCATGAAGGCGGTTATGGAAATGCAATTTGCCGATTTTGCAAGTAGTGGTTTTAATCCAATAGTGAATTACCTTGCCAAAACCCATTATCGTTGGGGAGAAAATGCCGATGTGGTAATACGGATGCCTTGTGGCGGTGGTGTAGCTGCCGGTCCGTTTCATTCACAAACGAACGAGGCCTGGTTTACCAAAACACCGGGTTTAAAAGTAGTATACCCTGCTTTCCCGGCAGATGCCAAAGGTTTGTTGGCTACGGCAATTGAAGATCCAAATCCCGTGCTTTTCTTTGAGCATAAGGCGCTTTACAGAAGTGTATATCAAGATGTACCTACGGGTTATTATAACATGCCCTTGGGGAAAGTGGCACTTTTAAGGGATGGAGAGGAAATTAGTATCGTTAGTTATGGTGCCGGGGTACACTGGGCATTGGAGGTTTTGGATGGTCAACCTGAAATCAAGGCAGATGTATTGGATTTAAGAACCTTGCAACCTCTAGATATTGAAGCAATTTATACTTCTGTTAAAAAAACCGGTAAATTAATCATACTTCAAGAGGATAGTCTTTTTGGCGGTGTGGCTAGTGATATATCAGCTTTGGTAATGGAAAATTGCTTTGAGTATTTGGATGCTCCCGTTCAACGTGTTGCCAGTTTGGAGACGCCTATACCATTTAATTCAGATTTAGAACAGCAATACTTACCAAGGACAAGATTTAAAAAAGCTTTGCTGGAGCTTTTGGCCTACTAGGATATCCGTCAACATTATTTGTATACGAGCGAAACGGTACTTTTCATTTTTTTCACCTTTGCTTGCAGTTAATCGAATTTATATAGGTTGCACATCCAATGCCATATTGGAAACGTATATAAGATTCACAATAAATGATGAGTAGTATGAAAAAAATGATTTTGTCTTTAGGAGTAATTGCGCTAATGCTTACATCTTGTTCCGTATCTAAGAATGCAAGGTCCCAAAGAAATTTATTAAGTGGCACCTGGGCTTTGAACAACGTTTCTTTCGAGAACAATACAGGTAATTTTAAAGCGGTATTGTTTAATGATGTAGAGGATATCTGTTTAGAGGGAAGCGAATGGTTTTTCCGGGATAACAATAGTACTGGTCGTTATACCATTAGCCCGTCAACACTTTGTAATGGGGGGGACCGTTATATTCGATGGTCCGTGGTAGAGCGTGAAGAGAATTACAATAGTCAGTTACAGTTTAAATTTATCGACGAAAAAAACAAAGATATTTCTGGTGGATTAGGGTATCGACTAAACATCGAATCTCTAAATGAACAAGCAATGACCTTAAAATCAAATGTCAATGTAGATGGGCAACCCATTACAGTTGTTTATGAATTCACCAAAAAGTAGAACAAATACAAATCAATTTTAAAAAAGAATTATGAAATTAAATATAGTTAAAAACACGAGTTACGTATTGGCTTTGGCGATGGTAATGAGTTGTAGTACGGTAAAAAACGCTAACAAAACCCAAAAAGGAGCAGTGATAGGTGCTGCCGGTGGCGCTGTGATTGGCGGTGTACTAGGGAATAACGTTGGCAATGGCAATAATACTGCCCTTGGGGCCATTTTAGGTGCTGCCATTGGTGGTGCTGCCGGTGGGTATATAGGTAATAGAATGGATAGGCAAGCAGAACGTATTGAAGAGGAAATTCCTGGCGCTGAAGTCAAGAGAGTTGGTGAGGGTATCAATGTTACCTTTAATGAAGATGCTGGTGTTTATTTTGACACTAATAGGTCTGATGTTAAAGGGACTTCTGCATCTACTTTAGATAAATTGGCCGGTATTTTTAAGGAATATCCAAATTCCAATATCTTGGTTGAAGGTCATACGGATAGTGCTGGTGCGGAAGAGTATAATATGAACTTGTCTAAGCAAAGAGCGGTATCGGTTACTAATTATTTAACTGCCAAGGGAATTTCCCCAACCAGGTTTACAACTAAATGGTATGGAGAATTACAGCCTGTTGGCGACAACGCTACTACCGCTGGTAAAGCACAAAACAGAAGGGTTGAATTGGCTATTGTAGCAAGTGAGGAGCTTAAAGAGGAAGCCATAGAGCAAACCAAAGGATAAGCAACCTTATCTATATAGTTATAAATTAAATCCCTGTAAATGCAGGGATTTTTTTATGGGATCACGTAACTTTCCATTAGTGAAATCGTATGATATAATTATTGTGGGAGGTGGCTTGGCGGGACTTACAGCTGCCAATGCTTTGGTGCGCTTGGGTTATAGTGTAATGGTATATGAAGCAAAGCCCTATCCACACCATAAGGTGTGCGGGGAATATCTATCTAACGAAGTCCTACCATATTTAAATACAATCGGTATAGACCTTCATGATTACGGCGGTGTTTCCATTTCCAAATTTGAGATGAGTACTGTAAAGGGCAAAAAGACTTCCCTTTCATTAGATTTGGGGGGTGTGGGCATTAGTAGGTATGCCTTGGATAATTCACTATATGAAAAAGCACTAAAGTCTGGAGTACACTTTTTATTTGAAAAGGTATACGATATTCAATTTGAAGCTGATCGGTTTGTAGTTAGCGGTGATAATAGTAGAAATAACGCAAGAGTGGTCATTGGGGCATATGGCAAACGATCCGTATTGGA
>CBFIGW010000014.1:0-37788 GCA_965662155.1 Maribacter sp.
AATTATTTTAACAAACAATTAATTTAATCACATTATGAACAAAACAGAATTGATCGATGCAATGGCAGCAGACGCAGGCATCACAAAAGCAGCGGCTAAAAAAGCATTGGAGTCTTTCTTAGGAAATGTTGAAGGTTCTCTTAAAAAGGGAAACAGAGTTTCTTTAGTAGGTTTTGGATCTTGGTCCGTATCTAGAAGAAATGCAAGAGAAGGTAGAAACCCATCTACAGGTAAAACTATCCAAATTGCAGCAAAGAATGTTGTAAAGTTTAAAGCAGGTGCGGATTTAAGTGGTGCAGTAAACTAATTTATAAGTAAATCTTATTTTAAAAAGCGCTTTTTTAAAAGCGCTTTTTTTATATCCACTTTTTGCGATTAATAGGAAATGTCTTATTTTAGAGAAACAGAGATAGTAAAAAATGGTGTATTTAAAACCAACAAAAGGTAAACTATTAATTGCGGAACCATCTTTAACAGGTGATGTTTCATTTAACCGTTCAGTGGTACTTTTAGCAGAGCACAATGAAGAAGGTTCAGTTGGGTTTATTTTAAACAAGCCTTTGGAATACCAAATAAGTGACTTGGTCACAGAGATATCCATACCCTTTCAAGTTTATAATGGTGGTCCGGTTGAACAGGATAACCTATATTTTATTCATAAAGTTCCACATCTTATAGATAATAGTATTGAAATTTCCGATGGGATTTATTGGGGAGGAGATTTTGATAAAACCGTAGACCTTATCAATCAAAAAATTATTTCTGAAGATGATATCCGATTCTTTTTAGGATATTCTGGCTGGTCATCGCTACAGTTAGATGAGGAACTGTCCTCTAAATCCTGGATAGTAATCTCCAATGAACATGAAAGCCAAATAATAAAGAAGTCCTCTAATGCATTTTGGAAAGAAAAAATGGTAGAATTGGGCGGTAATTACCTGTTGTGGTCAAACGCCCCGGAAAATCCAAGTCTTAATTAAATTTCTTTTAAATCTCCATTCTAGAAGCTAGGTTTAATTTACCAACCAAACTTTGGCTTACCGTATTCTTAAATTGTTTCTTCCTATACTTTGATACCGGGACAATACCGGAAATGCTATTGGTCAAGAATATTTCATCTGCCTTTTGTAACTCAAACGGAGAAATACTTTCCTCTAAAATGGTATACTCTTCTAGTTTAGAAATAATAGTAATCAATTTTTTTCTAATAATACCATTAAGGCAGCCATCTAATAACGGTGGTGTTTTAATTGTTTTGCCTACTACTAAAAACACGTTGGCGTTCAAGGCCTCTACCACTTGTTTTTTGGTATTTAAAAGCAAACAATTATCATATCCATTTTCCGAAGCAAATACACTGCCTACCACATTAATAACTCTGTTGTTTGTTTTTAGGGTGGACAGCATATCACTGTTTATATAAAAATCCTTGAACAACTCTATTTCGTAATCTTGGTCGGCTATGGTAAAGAACAAGTTATCTATATCACTGGCTTCTATGATATAGGAAATATCGTTGGTGGAAGGCTTATAAAGGCCGCCATTATTCCTAAAAACGGTAACTCTCACACGCTGGGCTTTTGCCCCACTATTACTATTTATCGTCTTTTGTATTTCACTCTCTAAAAACTCCATGGTAAAATTCATAGGAATTTCCATTCTCAATATCCTCATAGAGGACATCAATCTTAAATAATGCTCTTCTAAAAAATAAATATCTCCATTTACTACCCGTATTGCTTCAAACAAAGCATCACCATAACGCAGTCCCCTGTTGTTATGATTTAGAAAATTATCAGCATCACCCATCAATTTTCCATTAAAATTCACCATAAAAAAAGCCTTAATAAATTAAGGCTCAAAGATACTGTAAATATGAATATTTTATTTGGACCCCAATATCTGTTTTAAATCGGAAACTTGGTTTTCCCAGAGCATTTTAGACTCCTCTACTTCGTCCTCCTCAGCAAAATCGGTTATAAACAAAGAGACATCCTTGGTAATTTCATCCACAATAATTTTCATTTCAAAATACGAGTCATCATCATTTTCTTCCCAAGAGAATCTTACAAACTCATCTGACTTACGTTTTAGCAGATTAGCGTTCTCCTCTGCCCCGTCCCAGATAAAAATAAATTTTTCTCCCCTAGAGTTTACATTATCTGCAAACCATTCGGACAACCCAGAAGGAGTGGCCAAATATTGATATAACAATTGTGGAGAGGATTGTATTACGTATTCTATTTCAAATTTTACTTTGTCGCTCATTTTCAAAATTCTTTATGCGTCCAATATATATATTTCTAAATGATAAAAAAATAAAAGAGAGGTATTATTTTTTACTTATCTATTGTTGATGAACCAAAAATTAAACTTTATATTTGCAGCCGTTTTAAAATAGCTTTTAATAATTGAAAGCGGTAACCAACCCTTACCATATTTGAAACGTAATTTATAATGGCGAGGTAGCTCAGCTGGTTAGAGCGTCGGATTCATAACCCGGAGGCCGAGGGTTCAAGTCCCTCTCTCGCTACAAAAAACCCAAGATTTTCTCTTGGGTTTTTTATTTTTATAATTTATCATATTGTTAAATTTAAAGGCGCAGGATAAAATAGGTATGTTAAATCACAACCCTTTTATTGGAAAAATAATAGCTATTGGCAATACAATAGTTTTGAACTTTTTCTCCAATACATATTTCAATTATTGATAAGTGCCAAAACTTAAAAAAATGTCCAAACTGACTTAGGTCATTTTATAACATATCTAGTTACTATAGTTTAGCTGTATAATAAATAGGAAATAGTTCTTTGAAATAAAATTTTAGAATTGGGCAATGGTTCAGGGGAATACAGAGTCCAAAACTTTAGAAGCTTTAAAGGATACTCTTTAAACCATTTGAATTGCGAAAGGATCTAGCAATAGCTCTAATTAGGAATCAGTGTAAGCGGTAATTGGGTAGCAGATAAAGTTTCTTAGGAAACCGGGATATTTAGGTATTCCGGTTTCTTCTAAAAAAATTGGGATAAATTAGACTTTTAAGCAGTAATGCCTTAAAAGTTATAAATAGGTAACTAAAATCTGTTCGTTTAGAAACCCAAGTATTTACGTAGCTAGACGTTCCCACTTGGTTTACAATCTATTTTGAGTTAGTTTTTGTTACCAAATAAAAGGACAGGTTTATGCTAATAAGGCTGTCCTTTTTAAAAAAATATGGAATTGTTTTTATTATCGTAAGGTAGTGAAGACTAGAATGGTTCCAATTATTTTATACCAAATCCGCCCCTACATCATTTTAGAGATTAGATGACTTAAGGATTGGATGAAAGTACTTAAATAACTTGAATTGTTCAAAGGAAACAGGAGACCTATGGCCTCCTGTTTTTGTTTTAAAGCTAATGTAAAGGGTAATATAGCCCCTCAGATGTTTTTAAATTAATCACTAGCTGGTCGTGGTAAATGATAAAAATCATAGTACCATTCTAAAGTTCCCCATAAATTTGAAGCATAAATAAACCATTATGCTCAACATACTCTTACCTACCGATTTTTCTGAAAATGCACAGAAAGCAATAGATTATGCCTTTAATCTTTTCGAAAAGGAAGTGTGTAAGTTTTATTTTTTACATGCTTATCATGACTCACCTTCTATTTCTGGCAACAAAGCCGATTGTAAAATTGATTTAGAAAAGTTATTGAAAAAAGCCAAAATAGAAAATGACAATCCAAAACACTACTATGAAATAATTCTTGAAAAGGATACGTTACTAAATTTAATAAACAGCACTCTTTCCAGTATTAAAGTGGATTATATATGCATTGGTACCAAAGGGTACAGTACCTTACATGAAGTGTTTTTAGGAAGTAATACGGTTGACCTGATAAAACACATAGAGTCATGTCCCGTAATAGCCGTACCACAATCTTATGAGTATGACCTGCCAGGGGAGATTGTTTTTGCCAGTGACTATAAACATTACTTTATAGCACCGGAGTTAACACCTCTCATCAATCTAATTAAACTTTGGGATTCTAAATTATCCATTATTCACATACATAGTAAAAAAGAACTTACTAATGAACAAGAACGGAGAAAGGAACTACTAAAGAATATGTTAAGTGATGTAGAAACGAATTTCAGGGAGGTTATTATTCAAAAATCTATTGCTTATACCTTGTTGCAATTAGAAAAAGAAAACAAAAAAATTGGTATGATATCAATTTTAAATACAAAACATGGCTTCCTAAAGAATTTACTAAAAGAACCTGTAGTCAAAAACATAACTTTCCAAACTAAAGTTCCTATATTGGTCTTGCCCCAAATGGCAAAAAGTATATAAACTTACCAAAAATCATGTTTCCAGTATCTTAAGTTTCATCTTTATCTTCTCTAACAAACAGATTGAATATTCTGTTTTTAGAGTAATCAAATTGTTTTAGGAATATGTCCGACTTTTTAGAAAGTCCATCTTCCATTAAATAACTTACTGGCTCAAGAACATCAAAACTTCTAAATATTTCCTTTGAAATAGCAAGTACGGGTAAGGACAGAATCATACCGGAAATACCCCACATATATCCTCCTAAAAAAAGTCCAAGTATAATAAACAAGGGGTTTATCTTAATACTAGAACCCATTACATTTGGTGATATTAGATTACCCTCTATTTGTTGTACTAGTATATATAAGCCTATTACCGCCCATGGTTGCCAAAGGGTTTCAGAAATCATAAGCATATAGAAAAATGGTAAGATACCGCCTATTGAGGTACCTACATAAGGTATTATTTCTAAAAACCCAGCTAAAAATCCCCAAAAGAAAGGATAGGGTACTCCAATTATCCAAAGGCCAGTTCCAATTAGTGTTCCAAGTATTATAATAACAATACCTTGGCCAATCATGTACCTCTTTGTTAATTTTTGTATTTGGTTCAATAGTTTTTCCAAAGTGACCCTATCTTCAGGTTTCATTTGGATAAGTAAAAAGTTTTTAATTGCTGTTCTATACAACAACAGAAAATACGTAATCAATGATATTAAGACTAAGTTGGCCAATAATACGGTACCGGATTCAAAACTTTTTTGAAGTAACCCAAAAGGTATATCAAGCACAGGTGACAAATTTTCTGTTATCCAAACGGCAGTGGAATCATGGTCTAGATCAAGCTGTGTACCCAACCATAGTTCAATTTGATGTCCCAATACCTCTAGTTTGTCGGTAATGGAAGGCAGTCCCATAAATAAAACCTTAGCTTGATTGTAAAAAAATAGCACCAAGGCCAAAATGGGTAAAAATGCTACGAAATAAGCTATTAAAATAGAAATAGCCTTTTGACCAAATTTTCGTTCAAAAAATTCCACAATAGGCTTTAACATTAAAGCAAAAAAAAACTAAAAAAAATCGGAACCAAAACTACTTCCCCTAAAATTAGTATCACGATAGTGAAAATTATTATGCTCAGGAAATAAAATAAATTTGGTAGCTTAATATTAAAAGTGCTCATATAATGGGATGGTGTTATATCTATACCGATGAACTATTTGAAAAAATTATATGTTGCAATCTGGTATAAATGTAAGAATCCCATCTGTAGGGGCTAATGATAATTATCAGTTTTGGAGATATACATTGGTATTTCTGTTTTATAAAGTACCTAAACCTATAAATACCACAGTACTCGGTTGTTTTGTAATGCCTGAAGTTTACAAAATTATATAGTTATAAAAGTAGATCAACTCTTTTCATATCTACCTGTTTTTCGGGTGATTTTAATTCTATAAACCACTCCACGCATCGCTTCGATATAGTTTTCGTGTGCATCCCTCATTGGATTTTGAACTGTAGTTGCACCGGTCATTATTGGTGTAATCCTATCCATAATTATATGCATTGCCGTTTCCCTATCACTAGGCTTTGTTAATTCCTCATAAACGCCCCAGGCAATTACGCTTCTCCAATTACCCATATTTTCCCTAGTATCTACCTCAAAACAAATATTTGGGTTTTTACGCATCATATCTATTTTCATACCTTCTTTGGTATGCCCATATATGTAAGTACCATCATAAGCATAGGTAATGGGCACCACGTAGGTAAGATCTTCTGCATGGCATCCTAAACGACCAACTACCATACTATACAATACATTTTCAATTTGGCTTTTAGTTAATTCTCCTAGCATATGATTATCTATTTAAAGTTTGTAAAAGGTTCTACATTTTGATAAAATTGGTTACTATCAACTTGCTATAAAAATATTAAGATAAGCTTCTTATTTAAAATGACAATTATCATTTGGTACGTATCCTGTTATGAATAAATTTATTTTGGGTATTACACATTATACCATTTAAAAAATCACTTTTTAATAGAAACGTTACAATTTAAATAGGAAATAATGGAAAATGAGATCATTTATAATGAGAATCTACATTTTGAGCATAAACAATGGCAATCTGAACTAGCCTTCTGGGAAGATGAATTAAAATCTTTCAATAAAAGACTGGAAGAATTAGTTGATAAATGGACAAAAAAAGAAGTATTGACCCAACTAGAACATTTTCAAAATGAATTCATTCTACAAGATGGTATAATAGACAAACTTAAGGAAGAAATAGAAAAACACGAATCTCACATAGCCGGTCAAAGCCTAAGAGGCGAAAACGCCATGGACACAGTTTTAACAAAGGGACATCTTGATTTTAGGAAAAAAATGGAGACACAAAGATATATTTACGCTGAACTCAAGAAAGAATTCTTTAGCTTTTTATCTAAATATATATGATTATAAATGTCTGATTTCTAATCAAATTTAAAGCAAATATAAAAACCAATCTAAAGCAACCACAAACAAAAGTTTATGGATTTTATTGACTACTACAAGGTTTTGGGAGTTAACAAAGATGCGAGTACTGCTGACATTAAAAAGGCATATCGCAAGTTGGCTCGCAAATTCCATCCTGATCTTAACCCAAATGATGCAGAGGCTGAAAAAAAATTTAAACAATTAAACGAAGCCAACGAAGTGTTGAGCGATCCTGAAAAGCGCAAAAAGTATGATGACTACGGTAAGGATTGGCAGCATGCAGAGGAGTTTGAAAAACAAAAGAAAGCCAGGGCAGATCGTGGAGGGTACGGTGGGTATACCTATTCCGGTGGACAAACTACCGAGGATTTCTCCGATTTCTTTGAAAGTATGTTCGGTGGCGGTGGTTTTAGGTCTTCTGGACAAAATGTTAGGTTTCGTGGCCAAGACTATAATGCAAGTTTACAATTAAACTTAACGGACACCTTAACCACCCATAAACAAACACTAACCGTAAATAATAAAAACATACGTATTACCATACCGGCAGGTGTAGAGGATGGGCAAACCATTAAGATTACCGGGCATGGTGGACCAGGAGTAAATAAAGGCCCAGCCGGTGACTTATACATCACTTTTAATATTTATAACAATACCGGTTTTAAGCGTGATGGTGCCAATATTCACAAAACCTTGGAAATACCGTTAACTACCGCAGTTCTTGGTGGTGAAGTAATGACAGCAACATTAAGTGGTAAGGTAAAGTTAAAGGTGAAACCAGAAACACAAAACGGAACCAAAGTAAAATTAAAAGGAAAAGGATTGCCTAAATATAAGAAAGAAGGGCAATTCGGTGATCTTTATATTACTTATCAAGTGAAAATTCCTTCTCATCTTACACCCGAACAAAAAGAATTATTTAAAAAATTAGCAGCAACTAATCTCTAACCTATGGAAGCCCATTTAATAAATATCACAGATTTCTGTAAAGGCCATAAAGTTGAAACATCCTTTATTATAGAATTACAAGAATATGAATTGCTAGAGCTTAGAACAATAAACAATGAGTATTTTATTGAAATTGAAGAACTGCCTAAAGTAGAAAAACTAATACGTTTACACCATGAACTTAGTATAAATAGAGAGGGAATCGAGGCTATTCATCATTTATTACAACGCATGGAAAACATGCAGAATGAAATACAGTTCCTTAAACAACGCTTAAGACAATACGAGGGGTATTAATTGGTATAACCGTAAATGTCCTTAAAAATTTTCACTACCATACCTTCTTCATAGGATTTTAAATCATACCTTATCTTTACTTTTGTACCCAAAGGTGCATGGTAATAAATTACCCAGGCATCTGCCTCCTTTGTCCCAATACAGCCATTGGAATATGGCTTTTCCAAAGATTTTGGGTTCGTTGTAGGATGTATCATTTGACCATTTCTTACACCATTGATTTCAGTTTCAATCCAAGGTATTTGCGGCATTAGTGTAGTTTTACCATCGTCCCTTCTGGTCAAATAAAATTTCTTGCCATCTACAGGGTTATAAAAATCTGGGTCTTTAACATGTTTTACAATAAAACCACTCCCCTGAAGTGTCCTTAAATCGGTCTCCCTATCGCCCATTGCCAAATAACGTTTTCTGTTTTGACCAACCCTTATAGGAAAAGAATGTAATAAAATGGAATCCTCATATATCCGAAGCTTAAATTCGGGAATATTAATATCTATTTCTGTTTTTATAAAATCTTCCAATAAATTAAAAGCCATTAAGGAATCTGGTACTTTAAGCTCACTATACTTAGGCAAAACAATCATTTTACCTTGGTCATAAACAAAAGAGTCTATAGCTATC
The DNA here is from genome assembly GCA_965662155.1 of Maribacter sp. Taxonomy (GTDB): domain Bacteria; phylum Bacteroidota; class Bacteroidia; order Flavobacteriales; family Flavobacteriaceae; genus Maribacter. The sequence continues at coordinate 8,673 of CBFIGW010000014.1, forward strand.
ATTCTGTAGTAATCAGTATTGGCCAAAGTATCAATTATCCAAGGATTATGTCTTACCAATACATGTTCAGATAAAGGATACGGAGTCAAAGAATCAAACTTAACCACTAAAGAATCCATAAAATCAAAATAAGTATCTATAGTTATATCCTTATTTATTCTAATCGTTTTTGGAAATGCCAACTTCTCTTTTCCAATCTCAACCATTGGAGTAGACATTGAAGCTTGCTGGATTAGTTGTGGGCTTTTATTTCCACAGGAAACTGTAGATACTAAAACTATAAAAACCCAAAACCAATTAGTAATTATTTTTAATTTGTATAGCATTATATCAATCCTATTATCATGTTAGAGTAGCAATTGCATTGTTATAAAATTGGTGATGGACACCACTTATGTATACTTCAAAATTAGTAAGGCTCCTATTTGAATAAAATGATTTTGGTCATCTACGGTTGAACTTAGATTCGCCAAACCACCATCTGGTATTCAAAGGTTTTTTAACCAATCCGAATTTTTTGACTGCATGTATTTTGAGGTGTCCAACCATTTCGCTAACAGAATCTGTTATAAATAACAAGTCCATGTCCTCTTGGGAAATACTTTCGTTAGCAGCCATATGTTGAATATGTTCGTACAATTCTTTATGATATTCCTTACCGAAAAGGACAACTGGAAAATGAAGTATCATTTTTGTCTGAATCAATGTTAAGGCCTCAAAAAGTTCGTCTAAAGTACCCACCCCACCTGGCATCACTACAAAAGCATATGAATACTTTAACAAGACAAACTTGCGTACAAAAAAATAGGGTATGTCTATCCATTTATGTAAATATGGATTTATTTTTTGTTCAAAGGGTAAAATAATATTACATCCAACGGAAAAACCATTGTTTTCAAAAGCGCCTTTATTCGCAGCTTCCATAATTCCCGGCCCACCACCGGTCATAACCGCAAAACCAAGTTCGGACAAGGCCTTTCCCACTTCTACCGCTTTTAAATAAAAAGAATTAGAGCTATCAAACCTTGCAGAACCGAATACGGTAACACACGGACCAATAAAATGCAGTTTTCTAAAAGCGCGTATAAAATGATATTGCACCTTAAACGTAAACCATAATTCCTTAAAACGATTTCTGGGTCCTTCTAAAAAAGCCTGTTCTTCTTCTAGATAAAAGGTTTGGTGAGTGTTCGTCTTCTTTTTAAGCATAAAATTTGGCTATATAATTGCTAGTTTAAATTCTGATTTCATTAAAAATAATGGGATAAACTTCATTTTTATATGATAATCGTCACTTCACAGCATGACCATTGTCATTTTATTCCATACATGCCTAAACTATATTTGATACTACCCGTTGTAACATAATAATGATATGACCCTAGCCACAGAGATAGTTCATAAAACAAAACAATTTTTGATTCAAACGGGTGACCTGTCCAATTTTGCTGGAAGATTTTTTAAGGAAGTGTTTAAACCCCCTTTTGAATTCAAGGAACTATTACGACAATGCTATCAACTAGGGGTGCGTTCTTTGTTATTGGTAGGACTCACAGGTTTTATTATCGGACTGGTGTTAACCTTACAATCCAGACCAACATTAATACAATTTGGTGCTGTCTCAATGATGCCGAATATGACAGGAATTTCTATAGTAAGGGAAATTGGACCTGTAATAACTGCTTTGATTTGTGCTGGTAGAATAGCATCTGGCATAGGAGCGGAACTAGGATCTATGCGGGTTACCGAACAAATAGATGCCATGGAAGTTTCAGGCACCAATCCATTTAAATATTTGGTGATAACACGTATACTGGCCACTACGTTAATGTTACCCTTACTGGTACTTTTTGGTGATATCATTGCTTTGTATGGGTCTGCTTTGGTAGAAAATATCAAAGGTGATGTTTCCTTTCAATTGTATTTTAATCGAGTTTTTGATGCACTTTCCTATGGCGATTTTGTACCGGCAACCGTAAAATCATTTTTTTTTGGTTTTGTAATTGGTTTAGTGGGCTGTTATAAAGGGTATTACAGCAAAAAAGGAACAGCTGGTGTTGGTTTAGCAGCCAATACTGCCGTAGTAATGGCGTCATTATTACTTTTTGTAGTGGATTTTATAGCCGTTTTTGTTTCAGATATATTTTATGAACTATAATATGGATACCAAACAACAAACACAAGTAAAGGAAGATATACCCCAGAAAAAAGTGGCGGTCATAAAGATAAAGGATGTGTATAAAAGCTTTGGTGAAAACAAAGTTTTAAACGGTTTTGACATGACTTTGCATAAAGGTGAAAACCTTGTAGTAATGGGTAAGTCAGGTTCTGGAAAATCGGTCATGATAAAATGTCTTGTTGGTCTTATGAAACCAGACACAGGATATGTAGAGGTCTTGGGGAAGGAAATTAATACTTTAAATCAACAAGAGTTAGACGAATTACGATCGGACATTGGTTTCCTTTTCCAAGGAAGTGCCTTATATGATTCTATGACCGTTAGGGAAAATTTAGAATTTCCTATGCGTAGACACAAAGAAAAATTGGGTGTTGTAAAAGACACTTTGCCCCTAGTAATAGAGGCTTTGGAAAATGTTGGTTTAGCACATACCCTGGACCTTATGCCCGCTGAACTTTCTGGTGGTATGAAAAGACGTGTTGCCTTGGCACGCACATTAATATTAAAACCAAAAGTAATTTTATATGATGAACCCACAAGTGGTTTAGACCCTATAACTTCTAAGGAAATCATAGAACTCATGCGTTCTATCCAAAAGAAATATGGCACCTCTTCACTTATAATTACACATGATGTTGATTGTGCCAGGGTAATTTCTGAACGGATGATTTTATTGGTAGATGGTATAAACTATGCGGAAGGTAGTTATGTAGAGTTATCTAGTTCTAAGGATCCCAAGGTAGAAGCTTTTTTTAAAAAATAATTAGGTATGGAAAAAACAACCCTTGAAAATTTGAAATTAGGTTTATTTGTAATCTTAGGCACCCTATTGTTATTAATTGCTTCATATCTCATTGGTAATAGACAAAACATGTTTGGAAAAACCTTTCCAGTTACCGCCGTTTTTAAAAATGCCAATGGATTACAAAACGGAAATAATGTTCGTTTTTCAGGTATAAATGTGGGTACAGTAAGTAGAATTGAAATGGTGAACGACACCTCGATTAGGGTGCATATGATTATTGAGGATAAAATGCAGTCTTATATTAAAGATGATGCCGTTGCTTCTATTGGTTCAGACGGATTAGTGGGGAGTATGTTAATTAATATTGTACCTGGCCAAGGTGAAGGACAACTCATAAAACCAGGAGATGAATTGTCTTCATATAGCAAAGTGGCAACCCAAGATATGATGAACACTTTGAGTACTACCAATGAAAATGCCGCATTGTTAACTGCCGACCTATTAAAAGTAACACAATCTCTTATTAATGGAGAAGGAACCTTAGGTAGACTGCTAAATGATACCACAATGGCCAATGACCTTTACAAAACCATAGAGAACTTGAAAAATACCAGTAGCAATGCCAATGTAACTATTTCTAAATTAAACAAAATGGTATCTAAAATTAACTTGGAAGAAAGTACCGCCGGTGTTTTGTTTTCAGATACGATTTCGGCAGGGAAAATGAGGAGTATTATTGGTAATTTGGAAACATCCAGCGTAGAAATCCAAAGTATCACAAAAGATTTAAGCACTATTATCACCAGTATGGAAAATGACAAAAGCGCTATAAATTATTTGGTTAACGACACTACTTTAACCCACCAATTAGAAGAAACCATGTTCAATATCCAAGAAGGTACCGAACGATTCAATGAAAATATGGAAGCCTTAAAACATAACTTTCTAACACGGGGCTATTTTAAAAAACAAGAACGCAAGGAACGTAAGAAAGCTAAAGCAGATTAAAAGAAGTTATATTAATAAACACGATTCAAAAATAATCGTAAAAATCTAGAGGCGTATTTGCTTTGTTATTAACGTTTACCCATTCTATTTTATTCACGAATCGGAAAAATTAGGAATAATTTTATTGATGAGATAAAGTATCAATTACCACTATTTTAATATCCTACCATCCTCCATTTGTATGATCCGATCTGTTCGGTTGGCGAAGTCTTCATCATGTGTTACGACCAATAACGATAAACCTACTTCCTCCTTTAACCGTTTGAAGATGTTGAATACGTTTTCTGAATTATGACTATCCAAATTCCCAGTTGGTTCGTCACCCATAAGAATAGTGGGATTATTTATCAATGCCCTAGCAATGGCAACTCTTTGCTTTTCACCTCCGGAAATTCTTGAAGCCCGCTGCTTTGCCAAATGGTCTATATGTAACATCTTAAGCTTGTCCATGGCATCTTGTTCTATTTCAGCATCTGATTTTTCAGCCAGCTTTCTTGCTGGCAACATAACATTTTGTAGAACACTGAATTCTGACAATAAATAGTGAAACTGAAATACAAACCCTATATGTTTGTTTCGTATTCTTGATAGTTCTTCATTAGGTTTTCCTGTTATCAGTTCATTATTAAGATATAGCTCCCCGGTATATTCTGTATCCATAGTGGATAGTATATACAACAAAGTTGATTTTCCTGAGCCCGATTTTCCCATTATAGAAGCAAATTCGCCCTCTTTTACACCAAATGTGATATCCTTAAGGACATGAAAATCCTTAGGCTTTAAAAAATGCTTATTAATATTTTTTGATTCTAAAACTAAACTCATAATGTTGATCAAGTACCTCTGATAATTCTAACGGGGTCAATTTTCTTCGCTTTGTTTGAAGGCAGATAACCCGCCACAAAAGTGGAAAGGAAAGCAAAAACAAATCCAATGAGATAATATAACGGGTTATAGTTAACAGGATAAGTGGTTATGGTTGGCAGGGCATCGGTCTCAAAAGGTGTGTTATCAATTAAAACTGAAAGTCCATAACCAATAATCAACCCTAAAATTCCTCCTACTAGTCCAATTATTACTGCCTGACTCATAAAAATGAGCTGGACATCGGTACCAGAAAATCCGGTTGCTTTTAAAATAGCAATGTCTTTCATTTTTTCGTATATGAGCATATTCAAGATGTTATAAATGCCAAAGCCAGCGACAATTAACAAAGTTATGGAAACCGCATAAGTGATTAAATTTCGAATATTGGAACCCGTTTCAAACTGGGCATTAGCTTCTTTTATATCAGTGGCCTTAATATTAAATTGATTTTCCAATTGTGTAGCCATACCAACTGCTTTCTCAATGTCATATAGCTTTACGTTAATATCTGTAATATAATTTTGTACTTCGCCCAATATGCGTTGTACCGTTTTTAGGTTTGCAAAACTTTGGATATTGTCAATTTCAGCAATGCCACTTTGGTAAATTCCAACAATTTTTAATGGGAAAATTGTCCCTTTAATGGTGCTTATCTGCACTCGGTCACCAACAGAAAGTGACATTTTTTTTGCTAGCCCAGACCCTAATAAAATTCCATTACTATTATTGTTTAAATCCTCAGGCGTGCCTTCTACAATATTATCCTTTATATTGGAAAGCCTAACTTCTTCCATAATATCAACACCCACCAAATTACCACCTAGTTCAATTGAACCTGAGATATAAAAAATCTGCGAGCGCAATTGTGGTGATGCACCCCTAACATTTTCATTTTTCCTTAAATAGTCTAATATGGGTAGTGCATTATGGATTTTCTTTTGACTTTGTTTTGGTTTTATGGAATGTACTATATTAAAAGCATCATTAAAAGCTGGCAATAAAGAAATAGGCTGTTTTTTGGATGGTTCAATTTCATTATAGATATGAATATGGGGCGTTTGGTTCAACACTAAATCATCCAACATACCATTTAATCCTGTCATAAAACTTACCAAAGTAATATACGCACCAATACCAAAGGTAACCCCCAAAGATGCAGTTACCGTACTTTTTAGTTTTGTAATTAAATGCGTCTTAGCAATGTTCAATATAACCCTCCAATTGATCAAATCTTTTAGCTATTATACTAGTTAGACTTTAAATACTTCTCCATAACATCCATAATGTATTCAATATAATAATTGGTTCATACATCGGTTACAAAGGAGTAACAAATTAACAGAACCTAAATGCATAATCATATGAGAAAAATCATATAAAAATGCTTCATTACAGTTAAATATAGTTATACAGTACATTTAGTAGATAACGATAAATGTCCCTATTAAAAAGATTATGTAACACTGACTGCACCTTAGCTAAAAATATAGCAATGAGTATAATAAAAAAATTTAGCCCTATGAATATATTTTTCCATTAAAGACTATTTTAAAAGCTTAGTGAAAACACTTAGTGAAAATATAAATCAATTATGTTCTTTCAATGAAAATTTGAACTGACCATTATCATATTTTGCTTGCTCGCAAACTATTAGTTTTATTGATAATATGATTTAGTTGCAGGCACTAAATAATTTATCAAGACATTATAAGAATAGAACATAGCTTTAAAAATTTGATCATGAAAGACCTTACCAAAAAAGAATGTTTACAATTATTAGGGAATAACTACATTGGTCGCCTGGCCTTTATGGTAGGCGGCAATCCGGATATTTTACCGATAACTTATTATTATGATGAAAAAAACCATAGTATAATCACTTATTCTGGTGAAGGCGGTAAAATAGATGCCATGCGTAAAAACGGATCAGTATCTTTTCAAATGGATGAAATTATTTCTCTAGGAAAATGGAAATCAATTTTGCTCTATGGCGAATATGAAGAACTTAGCGGCATAGATGCCAAACATTTATTGCATGAATTTTCGGAAGGTGTTAAAAAAGTAATCCAAAAAAAGGAAAATATTAGTCCACAATTTATAAGTGAATTTTCTAGCAAGGTTGATACAGATACTACCCCTATTGTATACCGCATTAATATTTCTGAAATAAAAGGAAAACAACGGGAATAGTATTTTAAAGGCTACTGACCTATATCATTGGGCTTACCTAATTCAAAATTTACTTTTAACAAGTACATTAAACGCACAATATGTTGGTTAAAAAATTTAGTGATATTGATATTTCCGATATCTCATCAGTAGGTGGTAAAAATGCCTCTTTAGGTGAAATGTTTGCCAAATTAACTTCAAAGGGAATTCGAGTCCCAGATGGTTTTGCAACTACTTCAAACGCTTTTTGGAAATTTTTAAGGGAAAACAATATTCAGCAACCGTTGGAAGATATTATTTCCGAGTTGGACAGAATTGAATATTCCAACCTTAATCGTATTGGAGAACGTGCAAGAAGTTTAATTCTTAATGCCGCCCTATCCCCTACTTTAGAAGAAGCAATTACAACCGCTTATCAAGAACTACATGGAGGAATGGAAACAAATGTTGCGGTACGCAGTAGTGCTACAGCAGAGGATCTGCCCGATGCCAGTTTTGCGGGCCAGCATGATACTTTTTTAAACATTAAAGGCAAAAAAGCTGTACTGGAGGCCGTTAAAAAATGTTTTGCATCACTTTATACCAACAGGGCAATAAAATACAGGGAAGACAAAGGTTTTAAACACTATGATATTGCTTTATCGGTGGGCATACAGTTAATGGTAAGAGCAGACAAAGGTTGCTCAGGTGTTGGTTTCACCATAGAACCAGAATCTGGTTTTGAAAATGTACTTTTATTATCCGGGGTTTGGGGCTTAGGTGAAAACATTGTTCAGGGTGTTGTTAATCCAGATGAGTTTTATGTATTTAAACCTAGCTTACAAAATGGGCATTATCCTATTCTTCAAAAAAAATTAGGGGATAAAAAATTGACCATGATTTATGGAACCAAAAAAACTGAAAACACAACTATTAACCAAGATACACCCATAGACCTCCAACAAAAATATGTTTTGTCCGATGAGGAAATAATAAAACTGAGTAAATGGTCCTTACTAATAGAGGAACATTACCAAAAACCAATGGATATTGAATGGGCCAAGGATGGTATAACCAATGAGTTATTCATTATACAGGCTAGACCTGAAACAGTTCATCAAACCAAAAACAAGAATATATTCACAGCATATACCATTACTGAAAAAGGAACCATTTTGGCAGAAGGCAATGCTGTAGGATCTAAAATTAAAGTTGGTAAGGCTAAGGTCCTAAACAATCCAATGGAGGCTTTGGATTTAAACGATGATACTATTATTGTAACCGATACCATTACCCCAGATTGGGATCCTTTATTAAAAAAAGTAGGTGGCATAGTAACCAATAAAGGAGGCAGAACTAGCCATGCAGCCATTGTTGCAAGGGAACTAGGTGTACCAGCCATAGTGGGATGTGGATATGCCACCAACAAAATAAAAAATGATGACATTTTAACCTTATCCTGTGCCGAAGGTAAAACAGGATATATTTATGATGGGGAGATGTCTTTTACAGAGAAACAAATAGACTTTAGTAATCTGAGAATGCCTAGAACCGAAGTGAAACTTATTCTTGCAGATCCAGAAAATGCCTTTCAACTTTCTTACTATCCAAATAATGGGGTGGGATTACTCCGAATGGAATTCATTATAACCCATTGGGTAAAAATTCATCCTATGGCATTGGTCAATTTTAATAGTATAAAGGAAACTTCCTTAAAAGCTCAAATAACAGATATCACAAAATCCTATACCAACAAAAAGTCTTATTTCATAGATAAACTAGCAGAAGGTATTGCCATGATTGCAGCTGCTTTTCACCCTAAGGAAGTGATTGTAAGATTAAGTGATTTTAAGACCAATGAGTATGCAAATCTCATTGGAGGTAAGGCCTTTGAACCGCATGAAGAAAATCCCATGTTGGGTTTTAGGGGCGCATCAAGATACTATAGTGATTTGTACAAAGAAGGTTTTGCTTTGGAATGTGCTGCCATTAAAAAGGTACGTGAAACCATGGGACTAACTAATTTAAAAGTGATGGTGCCTTTTTGTAGAACTGTTTCCGAAGGTAAAAAAGTACTGGATATAATGGCCAAAAATGGACTAGAAAAAGGTGTAAACGGACTTGAGGTATATACCATGATAGAAATACCCAGTAACGTTATTATGGCCAAGGAATTTGCAGAGATATTTGACGGGTTTTCTATTGGTTCGAATGACCTAACCCAACTTACATTAGGGATTGACCGTGATTCTGAAATTATGGGGAAGTTATTTGATGAGAACGATGAAGCCTCCAAACGTATAATAGCTATGGCCATTACATCTGCAAAAGAAAGTCATACTAAAATTGGACTCTGTGGTCAGGCACCAAGTGATTTCCCTGAATTTGCCAGATTTTTGGTAAAACAAGGTATAAACAGTATTTCATTTAATCCTGATGCCATTTTTCAAGGAATTGAAAATATAAACAAGGCCGAGAAAAGTTACGTAACCATAGGTATTGCCGCCAGTAGTAATTAATAAACAAAATGCCTAAGACAAGTGCAGGTATTTTATTCTATAAATTAGATAACAACATACAAATTACTGGTAGTGTTCGTACATCTTTTTAAGCAATACTTGTGTATGATGACAGAAGTCTCTAACACCTTGTTATATTTAATACGTTTTATGGTTTTAAGTGGGAATCTGCAATAGAAACATCTATTTTTACAGATATATAACACTCTCTTTTATGAGCAAAGCCATATACATCGCCACCACGGAACCCAATAGTGGAAAATCTATAGTTTCCTTAGGGCTAATGCAGCTTTTATTGGGCAAAACAGCCAAAGTCGGTTATTTTAGGCCAATAATTGATGACCTCGAAAAACATAAGGTGGACAATCATATCCAAACTGTCCTCTCTTATTTCGATATCGATTTAAAACCTCAAGAAGCTTTTGCGTACACCCGTAGTCAGGTCGTACAGTTAAAGAACCAGGACAAGGATGACGAAATTGTTGGTCATATTATTCACAAATTCAAGTTGCTGGAAGATAAGTTTGATTTTGTTTTAGTTGAAGGCACAGATTTTTCTGGAGAAGGAGCCATTATAGAATGGGACATCAATGTAATTATTGCAAAAAATTTAGGAATACCAGCTGTTATCATCGCCAGTGGACAAAATAAATCTGTCGATGAAATAGTAAGCAATTTGTATTTGGCCTATGATTCATTTCAAGAAAAAGAGGTGCAGGTATTATTGTGTATAGCGAATAAAGTAAAGGCCAATGATAGTATGGCTATAGAAAAAGGATTAAAAAAGAAGTTGCCAACTACTATTCTAACAGGTGTAATTCCATTAAATCCAATACTCGGCAATCCTACCATTAAAGAAATTGCGAATAAATTAGATGCGAAAATTCTTTTTGGAAAGTCCTTTCTAAACAACCAAGTGGGCGGGTTTGGAGTTGGTGCCATGCAGCTTAGAAATTATCTAACACACTTAAAAAAGGATAGTTTGGTTATTACTCCAGGTGATCGAGCAGATATTATCTTGGGAGCCCTACAGGCCAATATTTCGGCAAATTATCCTACATTGTCCGGTATAGTACTTACAGGTGGACTGCTACCGGAAGAGCCTATTATTAAACTTATTAAGGGCTTATCGGATGTTATTCCTATACTTTCCGTAGAGAGTGGAACCTTTTCCGTTGCCAACCGTATAGGTGCTATACAACCAAAGGTATATGCAGAGAACACTGAGAAGATAACTACCTCTATACAGGAATTTGAAAAATATGTGCCTACCAATGAATTGGCAGAAAACCTAATCACTTTTAAGGCAGAAGGTATAACGCCACGTATGTTTCAATATAATTTATTGAAAAGGGCCAAATCATTAAAGAAACATATCGTTCTTCCGGAAGGAACCGACGATCGCATCCTATGGGCCACTAAAAAATTAATAGATGCAGATGCCGTAAAAATCACGCTCTTAGGAAATAAGAATCAGGTAATTGCAAAACTAAATGAACTAGATATAGATTTAAACCTAAAGGATATAAATATTGTAGAACCTACCAAATCAAAGCATTTTTTAGATTATGCCACTACCCTATATGAGTTACGAAAACATAAAAATGTAAACCTTGCCATGGCAAAAGACCTTATGGAGGATGTGTCCTATTTTGGTACCATGATGGTCTACAAAGGACATGCAGATGGTATGGTCTCGGGAGCGGTGCATACGACTCAACATACCATAAGGCCAGCTTTACAGTTCATCAAAACAAAGCCAGGTGTTTCTATAGTTTCTTCGGTTTTCTTCATGTGTTTGCCAAATAGGGTAACCATTTTTGGAGATTGTGCCTTAAATCCCAATCCTACGGCAGAACAATTATCAGAAATCGCTATTTCATCTGCGTTTACAAGTGAGGCTTTTGGTATTATCCCAAAAATTGCCATGCTATCCTATTCATCCGGTACCTCAGGAGTGGGAGAAGATGTAGACCGTGTTCGACAGGCAACGGAGTTAATTAAAAAGAAAAGACCAGACCTAAAAGTAGAAGGCCCCATACAATATGATGCTGCCGTAGACACTAAGGTAGGTTCTAGTAAACTTCCCGATTCCGAAGTGGCCGGAAAGGCAAGTGTATTTATATTTCCAGACCTTAACACCGGTAATAATACCTATAAGGCCGTTCAACGTGAAACTGGTGCTCTGGCAATTGGGCCAATGTTGCAGGGGTTAAATAAACCAGTAAATGATTTAAGTAGAGGCTGTACAGTGGATGATATTTTTAATACAGTGATTATAACCGCTATTCAAGCACAAGGATTATAAATAACAAAGAATCTGCAAAACCATGAATATTCTTATTATCAACGCAGGAAGCTCCTCCATAAAATATCAAGTATTGGCAATGCCGTTAGAAAATGTAGTTTGTGAGGGTATCGTAGAAAGGATTGGAAATGATAAAGCACAATTAAAATATAAGTCCAAACATACAGACATATCTAAAGTTGAAAACATACCTAACCACAAGGTTGGAATAGAAAAAATTGCCAAATTGATTTTACACCCCGAAAATGGGGTTCTTAACAATACTGATGAAATTAGTGCTGTTGCACACAGGGTCGTTCATGGTGGTAACTCATTTTCAAATACAACACTGATAACTACTAAGGTAAAGCAAAAAATCAAGGAACTTTCTGTACTTGCACCACTTCATAATCCCGTAAACCTGGAGGGCATTGAACTAGCAGAGAAAATGTTCCCCGAGGCAATACAAATTGCTGTTTTTGATACCGCTTTTCATCAAACCATTCCCCAATTGGCCAAACAATATGCCATTCCCAGTACATTATTCATAGAAAAGGAAATTCAGCAATATGGCTTTCACGGTACCAGTCACAAATACGTTTCTGAAAAAGCAGTTGAATTCCTTAACCAAAAGATAGAAAAACTGATAACGATTCACTTAGGAAACGGCTGTAGTATAACAGCCATTAAAAATGGCAAAAGCATAGACCATAGTATGGGTTTTGCGCCTTCCAACGGACTAATCATGGGGACTAGAAGTGGTGATATAGACCATGCCCTAATTTTCTATCTGGTTGATAATCTTGGCTATAAATTAGGGGAATTAAAAGAAATGCTCAATAAAAAAAGTGGCATGTTGGGGCTAACTGGATTTAGTGACTTAAGAGACATACAGTCTGAAGCAGAAAAAGGAAATACCCAATGCGTATTGGCCTTGGATATGAATGCCTATCGCATTAAAAAATATATTGGGGCATACACGGCTGCCATGAACGGTCTAGATGCTATTGTATTTACTGCAGGCATAGGGGAAAACTCATCTCTAATTAGAAAATTGGTCTGCGCAAAAATGGATTATTTAGGCATTGGTTTGGATATGAAAAGGAACCAAACTAATTCTGCCCAAATTAGGCATATACATACAGATGATTCAAAAGTTAAAATTCTGGTGGTGCCGACTAATGAGGAATTGGAAATTGCCATACAAGCCTATAGCTTGATCTCCGCAAAATAGTATCGCTAAAAAATAAGCTTCTAAATTTATATATTCCCTTTATTGCTAAGGTGTTAAATATCCCTTCACTGATGTACATTATTTTGATAAAAACGCTTATTTAAGGTATTAAAATCCTTAGTAAGGTTCGTTCAAAGCTTTTTGGCATATCCAAAGACCAACTGTTTAAAGTTTTTAAAATCATTGGTGAAAAGCTGCATTCGCTCTTTTAGCTTCCCATGCATTTACCAATAACCGCCATCTGAAAGTCCTTTCTCGCCTTTTATCAATCTGGACAGTAACTTTTCATGTGAAATAATATCCTCTTTAAATAATCAAACATGTTTTCATGTATTTTATCCAAATCATTCAATATTTTTCCATAATCAGAATCTGCTGTATCTTTTTTGGCTAACAAGTCAGTAAAGAACTTGGTCTCACTCTTCCAAAATTCTAAGGTATCTTGCCATTCCTTACTTTCTTAGTGTAGAACATTGAGTCCTGCTCCTAAAAGAAATTCTGTTTTGGGGTTTGTCATCTCTGTTTTCATAATCTTATATTTTATCTTTTTTAACTTCCAAACCTACCTAAAATACTCAGCTTTAAACCTTTACGCGCAGCATTAAGAAGTGCGTTAATTTCTACCTCTGTTCGGTTTTGGATTTTTGCAATTTCTGGGATATTAAATTGGTGAACTGTAAAAAGCTCATATACGGTCTGCACAGGTCTTGGCAGTTTAAATAAAACCATATTAATATGTTTTTGAATTTCAGAAGCCCTAATTTCTTTATCTAACTTGGCCATATTTTCATCCTGATTATCCTCAAGAAAAATATTTTTTAGGATGTAATCTTTTTTACGATAGGAGATATCTTCCAATTCATCAAACATAATAAGGTCCCCATCGCCATCCGTAGTAAATTTCTCTTCCATTTCATCCCATTCTATTTTAGCATAATCATCAATATTATCAAAAAAGAGAGAATCAAACTCTTCTTCAATCAAAGCATCTTCAAGCAGTTCATCAGCTTTTTTAAATAACCAAGTATGAAGTTCTTCGGCAGTTAAAACTTCATCCAAATTATCATATACAAGCAAAAATAATTGGTCAATAAAATCTTCTTTTTTATACTTACCCTTATCCAATTTATGATTGGCGACCTCCCTGTTTAGCCTATTTTCTAAGTACTTTTCAACCCTAGGCAATACCTTTAATAAATGTTCATTAAAAGATGCTCTATTTTGTTCCTTTTTTAATTCTTCCAATTTCACGAACTCATTAGCTACGAATTTGTGGAATTCTCTTTTCCCTTTGTACTGTATGGTAGTTTTCATTTTTTTTATGAGTATTAAAAATCTTTAACCCAAAAATGAAAACTATAGATCAAGAATAAAATGATATAGGTCAGTGACGTAGTTTTTGTTCTTTTTAATTTAAGAAAGGAACACGGTAACATCTCATATTCATCAATTTGGGATACTATTATTGTGTTGATTTACAAACAATGAAGGATACCAAGCAATTAGAAAATAAGCGTGTTAAAGCAACAAATAATAAATTGTTTTAGAATACACTACTATAAATAATAAAATACAAATAGGTATTGCCCTAGAACGACTGTTTATTATACAATTTCACCCTGAATTTGCTTAACTGTTTTTTGTTGCCAATCTAAATCCATGAGTGTAATTTAAATATCTGTTTTGACATGATATATATCATTTCAATTATGAGTTAACGTACCTATTTTTATAAAACATTATACTGATTAAATAACTTAAAAATTATATACCATGACAAACGACAGTGGAAGTATTTTTTTGGCCCTATTAACGGGAGCAGCTATTGGCGCAGGTTTCGGCATTTTATATGCACCTGACAAAGGCATTGAGACTAGACATAAAATAAAACGAAAAATAGAGGATACCGGACACGATTTAGCCGATCATGTTACACACGCCAAAGAGGAAATATCCAAATCTGCAAATGAAAAGAAAGATGCATTTGATCGTAAATTAGATGAAGCAATTGCAACCATGAGTTATAAGGCAGATGATATAATTACCTCCTTGGAACGAAAATTAGAAGACTTAAAAGCTAAGAACGCCCAATTGCAAAAAAAATAGAGCATGGCATTCAAAGAATTAAAAAATGACCTTATGAAGGCGGATGCCGACATAAGGTCTTATTTGGAATTAAGTGAGGAGTATATTGAGCTTAAGATTTTTAAAATTTTAATGCGATTTGTCACCACCTCAATTAAATCCATTTTAATAACCTTAGGAGTTATGTTTGTTCTATTTTTCCTTTCTGTAGGTGTATCTTTTGCCATTGGTGACAATCTAAATAGTAATTACCTAGGTTTTATAATAGTTGCAGGATTTTATTTGGTAATAAGTTTACTGATCTATTTATTTAGGAAACAATTAAACAAACCTATTTTAGCTAAATTTTCGTCCTACTATTTTGAACGATTATGAAACAATACCACACTTTTGAAGAAATTGATGAACGGCTTCGCATAATTGAATTACGAAGAAAAATTCATGTTGAAGAACTTAAAATGAAATTGAACCGGGCCAAAACAGATTTTTACCCCACACATTTGATAGGTAATTTTAAGGTATCTATACAACAAATGGTCTTAAACTATTTTATTCAAAAACTATCTGGTATTTTCAGGAAAAAGTGATGCCCTTATTTAATTTTACCGATACTACATACCATTTAAACTAATGGTATTTCGCTCTATTTCAATAGTTATTGCTATTATTCCGCTCTTATTTTAAACAGGGCAAATTTGTAGCCTATCAAAGTATTAACCAAATTCTGAGATTTCTTTTAATCCCTCCTCATTTAAAATAATAATACGCCGTCCGTGATCGGTAGTAATCAAGCCTTCATCTTTAAAATCGGACAGTGTTCTAATTGCCGTTTCTGTGGCAGTACCAATCATTCCTGCAAAATCTTCTCTAGGAATACCCAAACCCCCATTTGGCTTTGCTTTGATAATACCTTTTTGTAACAATTCTATAAGTGTTCTTGCGGCGCGCTGTCTAACTGGGGCAAATGCCATTGCAACCAATTGTTTTTGAACATCAATTAAATTATTGGAGATCATGCCAATAAACTTCTGGGAAACTTCTGAATTACCATATAATAATTTGGTGAAATTGGATTTTGGTATGGCGCTTACTTGTGCGTCCTCTATTACCATTGCATTTTCAACATATTTTCCATTATTGTTTAGTAATGACAATTGACCAATAAAATCTCCTGGACCATAAAGACCGGTTACAAACTCCTTACCTGCTTCTGTACTTTTATATGTTTTTATAGTGCCTTTTTCAATAAAAAATAAAGAATGCGCATTATCGCCCTCCCAAAAAATAATATCTTTTTTCTCGTAATTTTTAAGTTCTTGACTTTTAGATAAACCCTCCAAATCCATAATTTCAGATGCTTCTTCCAAAAACGAGGTAAGCCCCGTTAAATTTCTAGCTATTTCTTTTTTCAAAAACTGATTTTTTTTAAGCCTTACAGCTATAGCATCTAGAAGTTCCTTTTCCTCAAATGGTTTGGTTAAATAATCGTCTGCTCCCAAATTCATTCCTAAACGTACATCTGCCTTATTGGTTTTAGCGGTTAAGAATATAAAGGGAATACTGGAAGTACTATGATCTTCCGAAAGCTCTTGTAATACACCATATCCGTCTAATTCTGGCAACATAATGTCACAGACTACCAAATCTGGTTTAAACTGTTTGGCTCTTATTACGCCAATTCTACCATTTTCAGCAGTCATCACATTATAATTTTCCAGTTCTAAGATATCTGCGGTATTTTCCCTAACATCTTCGTTGTCCTCTATTAAAAGTATTTTTTTCATTCTTGTTGTTTTAGACCTATAAGTTGTTTTGAATATCAACACATCTTTACTGGTAACCTCAATTTGAAAGTTGTTTGTTTTCCTTTTTTACTTGTGAAATCTACAGTACCGCCCATTAACTCAGCATATTGTCTAACGATATGAAGTCCTAATCCGGTTCCTTGAATATTACTTGCATTTTTTGCCCTGAAAAAACGTTCAAACAAATGCTTTTGTTCATCTTCTGGGATTCCAATTCCATTATCGGTAACTGTTATCTGTAGGTCATTCTTATGTTGGGATACTTCTAATTTTATTTCTTGTCCTTCATTTGAATATTTTATGGCATTGGAGAGTAAATTGATTAATATGTGGCTTAACAATTTTGGGTCTAGACAAACGGTTATATTTTTTTCCTGGATTTTATAGGTAATGGATTGCCCAACTTTTTTGGCCGGTTCCATTTCATCAATTACCAAATCAATAAATTGTACCAGTTCAAAATGTTGTGGATTTGCTTTTACCTTACCTTCTTCTAACTTGCTTAAGGACAAGAAATCATTAAGTATAACCACAAGATTTTTCACGTTGGTCCTAATACGAGATACATGTTTTAATCTTTTATCTTCTTTACCAACCTCATTTTGTTTACCAATAAGTATTGCTGAAGACAAAATTGCACTTAAGGGTGTTCTAAACTCATGGGATGCCATTGAAATAAAGCGTGATTTTAATTCATTTAGCTCCTGTTCAGATTTTAAGGACTTTTCCAATTGTAATTGGACTTGTTTTTGATCTGTTACATTGTTATAAACGAATAATCCCCAAACGATATCGTTAAAATCTGAATACAGAGGAGTAGAATTTACGGTATAAATTTGTCCTTGAAATTCAATCTCGGATGAAACATTTTCTCCTTCCAAAGTTCTTTTAACATCTTTTTGTAGTTTGTTTTTCTGAATTTGATTAAAAAGCGGTAATTCAGTGATGCTTTTTCCCTCGTAATTCGCTTTTTGAATATCCATTCGTTCCAGTTCCTTTCCATCTATATAAACTAATTCATAATGATGGTTAAAAACCATAATGACTCCTTTGGGGAAATTTTTGGCTATCGCCACAAACATAGCCTGACTGGTCTGTGCTTTGATTTCTGCCTTCTTTCTAGAGAGAATCTGACCTTGGAGACTGTTGTTTGTAGCAACTAATTTTTTTATCGTTACTTTAAGTTCTTTAGTGTGTTCCTCAACCTTTTGTTCTAGTGTCCCTGCATATTCCTCTATCCGTTTGCGGGCTACTATCATTTCGGTAATATCATTTTGTACCCCTATAAAATGAGTTAGATTATGGTCATCATCAAACAAAGGTGTTATGGTAAGCTCGTTCCAAAATAAAGTGCCATCCTTTTTATAATTACGCAAAACTACTTTACTAGAGGATTTGTTAGCAATTGCGGTGCCCAAAATTTCAATGGCTTCTTGGTCCCGATCTTCATTCTGTAGAAACCTGCAATTTTTACCGAGAACCTCATGTTTTGAATATCCAGTAATTTCAGAGAAAGCTGTATTGCTATAGATGATGGGGAGGTCGGGAGATTTACCATCTACTATAATGATACCGTTACCTGCTACCTCCAATGCCATATTTCTAATGTTCAAGGTTTCTAGCAAAGCCTTTTTCGTAGTAATATCTCTTGTTACCGATAAAATTTTATTTTTCCGAAAAGGCACCAAGCGCATTTCTAAATTAAAGCGATGGTTATTTTTTTCAACCGGTAATTCTTAATGCTGTATTTTTTTGGTTTTGTGTGCTTTTTGTAGTGCAGTTCTTAAGTTATCCGCATCATTTTTAGCCAATATATCCGTAGCTTTATTTCCGCTAATCTGTTCAAAAAATTCAAATATTGTTGAAGGATTGGAACTTTTTACTTCCAATATTTTTCCAGCATGGTCTTGTACCATTATTAAATCTGGAATAGCTTCCAAAATAGCCTTGTTTTTGTTTTCACTAGCACGTAGACTGCTTTCTAATTCTAACTGTTCCGTAATGTCTGTACCAGAACTAATAATACTTATGCCTTTACCGGATTCATTTGTTAGAACCTTATTTTGCCACCGGATCAACTTTCGTTTATTAGTACCGGTCAAGACCCAATTTTCGAATATTTTAGGAGATTGTATCTCGCCATCTAGTAGTTGGTCAAACATTTTTGACAAATCCGTTCTATCTGCTTTGGGGATAAATATTTTAAACCAATTTTTACCAATGATTTCGTCACGGTGCAAACCTAATATTTCACACCCTTTTTTATTTATCAATTCTACCGTATGGTTTGCCTTTATCACAAGGAAAATACATGTAGCAATGTCCATATAACTTAAAAGAACCTCATGCTGGGTTTCCTTGGCTGCTAACATAATTTGTGACATATGGAGGTTAACTAAATTTATTCAAGAGCAATTATAATTTTACCTATTAGACTCTTGGCTACTAGATACATTTTGACTGTAATATATTGTTAGATGTAATACTTTTTTATGTGTAGCCTTTGTTGTAAATATATCATACTAACCATGCTAGTAAAATGATTTTGGTCATATGTCCACGTTGTAAAACCAAAATATGACAATGGTCATTTTATAAAGTGGTATGGGCTTTTATTTTTGATAACCAATCATTAATAAACCTATGAAAATTGGACTAGTCCTATCTGGTGGAGGCGCGCGTGGCATTGCACACGTTGGTGCCATAAAAGCATTGGAAGAACATGGAATAAAACCATCCTACATTGCAGGAACAAGCGCTGGCGCCGTTGTTGGTACTTTATATGCTGCGGGGCATACTTGGGAAGAAATACTTGATTTCTTTAAAACTACACAAATTTTTAGTGTCAATAAATATGCACGAAGTAAACCTGGCTTTGTAGATACCGATAAGTTTTATAGCCATTTTAAATCTTATTTGCCTAATGATAATTTTGAATCGCTTAAAATACCCTTATTTATTACCGCAACAAACTTACTTGATGGGACTTTGAAAGTTTTTAATAGTGGAGAGCTTATTAGGCCTTTATTGGCTTCTGCGGCTGTTCCGGGAATATTTGTACCCGTTAAGATAAATGATGGGTATTATGTAGACGGTGGGACGCTAAACAATTTTCCTGTAGATCTTATAAGGGACTATTGTAATCTTTTGGTGGGTGTATTTGTAAATCCGTTTGGACATATAGAAATGAAAGACCTAAAACATGCCCACGAAGTAATGGAAAGAGCTTATCATATTATGATATCAAATGATTCTAAAATTAAATTTAAATCGTGTGACATCCTTATACACCCAAAAAACATAGGAGAATATGGGTTGTTTTCTTTAAGCAAACTACAAAGAATCTTTGATTTAGGTTATTCTTCTGCAAAGCAGGCCTTGGCTTCATATAGTGCTGAAAAAATAATAAACCCATAACTGCTAAACCGTAGCTTTTAAAATAGCTGTCCTGATATAGATCATTCCTATTTACAATTGGTGTTAGTACTATTGCTGTATTTCCATATTATAATTAGATAGTTGGAACAGAACAAATTATTCAAACTTCAAAATAAGCTTTAAAACTATGAAATCAATTAAGTTATATCTCACTGTAGCAATTATATTCACTATGATTTTTTCCTGTAAAAAATCTAAAAAGAAAGATAAAACAACTATAGATAGTACAAAAGTAGAGGTAATAGATTCTACGTTTTCTACCATGGGAACGAAAGCCAAATTACTATGGACAGCCTATAAATTCACCGATAAAGTAGCTGTATCCGGTACTTTTGACCAGTTTGAACTAACCGCTAATGAAAATACCAGTACCATAGAAAATTTCCTTGTTGGGGACAAGGTCATGATCAATACCAATTCCGTGAATACGGAAAACCCAATTCGTGATGCCAAAATACGCACTCATTTTTTTGATGTGATGGAAACCGATACCATTCTGGGTGAGATTATAAATGCTAAAAATGGTAAAGGTGAATTGATGTTAGAACTACATCATATGAAAGATACGGTTACCTATACGTATATGAACCAGTTGGATACAGTAACAGTAAACACAACAATAAATCTAAACAACTGGAACGGTGAGAAAGCCATAAATTCCTTAAACAATGAATGTTATGAACTTCACATGGGGCCAGACAAAATTTCTAAACTGTGGCCGGATATTAACATTATTCTTAAAATCCCATTAAAAACCTACTAGAATAAACTCTATATTTTTTATTTGTTTTTCTTTGGAATATTTAATAATAGAACTAAAACCTGTGCCAGTACTAAAGAACCCAAAGCAAAAAAGAAGGAAGTACCCATTTGGTATATCGTTAATCTTTCCAAAGAAAGAGTTTGTGCAACTTTAGGTAATAAATAGGCAATGAATGTTATTGCCATTGAGAGTATTAATGCACCCCAAATCCATATATTGGAAGTAACTTCATTTCTGTGATAAAATCTTGAAGATCTTGGTATATTAAAAACATTTAGCAACTGTGCAAAAACCAATGTAAAGAAAGCCATATTGTTTATGGTTATGGGACTTAATTTAAGCACAAAATGAGCATAGACGACTATTCCCAATACGGCCATAGTTATTGTAGAACCATAAAGTACCGTCCTCTTCCAGTCATCTTTTGATACTATCGGTTCCTTGGGATTACGGGGTGGTAATTCCATAATATCCTTCTGACCTTTTCCTATACCTAAGGCCAATGCAGGAAAAGTATCCGTAACCAAATTCAAAAACAAAATCTGTAATGGTAATAATGGTGAAGGCAAACTCAACAATGCCGCTATACCTACAGAGAGTATTTCAGCTAAATTACAGGACAATAAGTAAACCACAAACTGTCTAATATTTTGAAAGACTACCCTACCCTGATGAATTGCCAACTCTATTGCAGTGAATTTATCATTTCTAAGGATAACATCTGCAGCTTCCCTTGCCGCGCCTGTACCACGTTTACCCATTGCTATGCCAATATCTGCCTGTCTTAAGGCTGGCACATCATTAATACCATCACCGATCATTCCTACTACATGATTGTTTTTCTGATAAAAATGGATCAAATCTAACTTTTGTTCAGGAGTGGTACGGGCAAAAACAATTACCTCACTTAATTGTCTGATATTACTCTGATCCATATCTCTTAAAGTATGCAAGTCTTTGCCACTAAAAATTTTATAATTAGGTGCATTGTCGGTCAATAATCCAATTTCCTCTGCTATACTTTTGGCCGTTTTAGGGTGGTCACCAGTTACCATAACCACTTTTATCCCTGCCTTTTTATATACATCAATAATATGTTTAACATCTGTCCTTGCAGGATCTTTACAGCCAATTACCCCAACAAAAGTTAAGTCTTTCAATATATTATCCAATCTGGGCTTTTCCTTTGTTTTCTTATAAGCAAAAGCCAATGTTCTAAGTCCCGATGAAGCTAGCACATCAACCTGGTTAGACCAGTCTTCTTTTTTGTCATAAGTATTTATTTGAGACATATTCACAATGGTAACACACAAGTCAGACACTATTTCAAAAGCACCTTTTACAAATACTAAATATTCATCTCCATTTTTATGTGCGGTAGCCATTAATTTCCTTTTAGGATTAAATGGTAATTCTACTATTTCCGGATTCGACTTTCTAACCAATTCAAGATCATACTTCATTTGTTTTGCAAAATCAAGTAATGCCAACTCTAAAGCATCTCCACTAAGTTCCTTAGTAATGGTTTTTACATTGTTACAAAGTATACTTGCCTGCAGCAACGTATGTAATGCTGGCATCCCACAATCAGGTTTTAGTTTATCACCTACAATATGATATGATTTTATTTCAAAATCGCTAGCAAATAGCAACGAGTGTACTTTCAACTGATCTTCGGTTAGGGTACCTGTTTTATCGGTACATATAATATCAGTGGCGCCCAATGTTTCTACGGCTTCCATTTGTTTTATGATTACTTGTTTTTTGGAAAGGCGTATCATTCCTTTTGCCAAAGCAACGGTAGCAACAATTGGTAATCCTTCCGGTATGGCGGCAACAGCCAAAGCCACGCCTGTTTCTATCATATCTATAAGATTTTCTCCCCTCATGTATCCAATAAAAACTATAAGCAATGCCAAAAGCACCGTAAGCCAAATAAGCCATTTGCTTAGCTCGTTCAATTTCTTTTCTAATGGTGCGGCATGTTCTTTAGCATCAATTCCCAACTGCTGTATGTTACCTAATTGGGTATGTTTACCAGTTGCTGTGATTATGGCCGTTGCAGTACCGTTCATAACCAAGGTTCCTTTAAACACCATATTATGTTGATGCGTAATAGGAGTCCCAAGTAATGGTATAACAGCTATTTTTTTACTCACTGCTATACTCTCGCCAGTTAACGCTGATTCTTTTACCTTAAAGTTGTCAACCTCAACCAATCTAGCATCTGCGGATATGATATCACCCGTATTTAGTAGGATTAGATCTCCTGGAACCAATGCTGATGCTTTTACCTTCATGCGTATACCTGAACGTATTACCGTGGTAACTGCCTGCCCCATTTTTCGTAATGCTTCTAATGAGCGTACAGCCTGCAATTCCATAAAAAAGCCAATAGCAACGGAAATAAGGATTACTACCAGAATAGCAGTCCCTTCTAACCAATTTCTAAAAAAAAAGGCCAATGCAGCTGCTACTATTAAAATGTAAATTATCGCATCTGCGAACTGGTCCAATAAAATATACCTACGCTTTTTAGGCCTATGTTCCGGTACCTGATTGTCTCCATATATATGTAGATATTCCTTGGCTTGATCTGTGGTTAATCCATTTTTTATGTCACTATTTAATTTAGCGACAATTTCTGTTGGTTGGAGGATAAATGGGTTTTGAATCATTTTTGTAAAAGGTAAAAGCCTTGTAAATCTAATACAGGCCCTAATAATAAAAAAGCCCTTCTACCGAACCTTTTACAAATGGACGCATTTGGGTTTAGGCAGAAGGGTATTGCATAAAAAGAAAAGTCGAATCTTTTTTTACTTATGCAATCTGTACTTTTTTAGGTGGTAATTTTTTAGCCTCTTCCTTTTTTGCAAGATTAAAACTCAAGATACCATCTTTATAAGAAGCCTTTATTTCTTCTTCTTTAACAGTATCTGGCAATTGTAGTGAGCGTTCAAACGCATTATAACTAAATTCCCTTCTGGTGAAATCATCTTCTTTTTCTTCTTCTGATGTAGTTTTCTCAGCAGCTATGTTCAGGCAACCATCTTCAATGGTAACTTCAAAATCCTTTTTCTGAAAACCTGGTGCTGCCAATTCTATTTCAAAATGATCATCAGTTTCCTTAATATTTAAAGCTGGTTCAGTTCTTTTACCATTCCAGAAGCGATCGGGCAACATATCTCTTACCCATCTTCTGTTATCAAAGAAATCATCCATATCAAAAAAATCTTGAGGCATTAAATTTCCAAATGGCCTACTTCTAAATTTTACTAGTGACATAATTATTTTTTTTAAGGTTTAACAATTTATTTATGTTACCCCGAAAGTACATTCATAGATACTTGAATAAAATGATGTAAATCAGTCACCATAAATTTTATCACAAACTATTTTTAATTACTTTAAACAACCTATACGAAATAGTTATGCTTAACCCATCAGATTTTGGAATCAAAGGCCTATCGGATAATGAAGTTCTCCAGTCCAGACACAAACATGGTAAGAACACCTTAGACTTTAAAAAAGACAATTCACTGTTTGTTGCCATAAAAAGTATACTACAGGAACCAATGGTACTATTACTGGCCGTGGCATCCGCCATCTATTTTATTAGCGGTAATACTGGCGATGGTTTCTTTTTGGCTTCTGCAATTGTATTGGTGGCATCCATTTCTTTATATCAAGATTCGCGAAGTAGGAATGCCTTGCAAAAATTAAAAAAACTTACCCAACCCAATAGTAAGGTTATCCGTAATGGTACACTGATAGAAATTCCAAGTGATGAATTGGTAGTGGGTGATAGTCTTTTAGTGGAAGAAGGAAATAAGATTCCCGCAGATGGCGTAATAGTTCATTCCAATGATTTTTCGGTGGATGAATCACTATTGACCGGTGAGTCCCTATCCGTATATAAAGACGTATCAAAATTGGATAACCAAATATTTAGCGGAACAACCGTGGCAAGTGGCTTGGCGATTGCTACCCTAACACATATTGGCAATAAAACTGAATTAGGGAAAATAGGGAAAAGTCTAGAAGATATTAAGGAGGAGAAAACCCCTTTAGAAAGACAGATAGCTAGTTTTGTCAAAAATATGTCCATTTGGGGCGGAGTGATGTTCTTATTGGTATGGGGTATAAATTTTTATTCATCACAAGATGTGTTGGATAGTCTGTTAAAAGCACTTACCCTAGCCATGAGCATTTTACCAGAGGAAATACCAGTTGCTTTTACTACATTCATGGCATTAGGTGCCTGGCGATTAATGAAATTGGGAGTTGTAGTTAAACAGATGAAAACTGTTGAGACCTTGGGCAGTGCCACGGTTATATGTGTTGACAAAACCGGAACTATTACCGAGAATAAAATGAGTTTGGTTCAGCTCTTTTCCTTGAAAACAGGGAAAGTGTCCACATTAAAAGAAAAACTAGACCAAGCCAATATAGAACTAATTACTACAGCTATGTGGGCCAGTGAGCCTATACCATTTGACCCCATGGAGAAAGGACTGCACGAATCCTATAAAGAGCAAGTTGCTAAAGATGAAAGACCAAATTTTACCATGGTCCATGAATACCCACTAGGTGGAAAACCTCCTATGATGACTCATATTTTTGAAAACAATACGGGTAAAAGGATAATCGCCGCTAAAGGAGCTGCAGAGGCTTTTTTAGAAATATCAAATTTAAATGCTTCTGAAAAGGAAAAAATATCCGAGACCATTACTTCTTTAGGCGAACAGGGGTATCGGTTATTAGGAGTTGGGAAAAGTAGTTTTAAGGGGGATAATTACCCTGAAAAACAGCAGGATTTTATATTTCAATTTTTGGGCATTGTTGCATTTTATGATCCGCCAAAAGGAAATATAAAGAACGTTCTCCAAAAATTTGACAAGGCGGGTATTAATATAAAATTGGTGACCGGAGATTATGCCACCACTGCGGCAGCGATTGCAAAGCAAATTGAATTTAAAGGACATGAAAAAAGCATGACTGGTAGTGAATTAATGCAGTTGCCAGATGTAGAACTACAAGAAAAAGTAAAGGAAACACAAGTCTTTTCCAGAATGTTCCCTGATGCAAAATTACGAATTATCAATGCCTTAAAAGCTAACAATGAAGTTGTAGCTATGATTGGTGACGGAGTTAACGATGGTCCCGCATTAAAGGCAGCACACTTTGGAATTGCCATGGGTGAAAAAGGAACTGAAATTGCCAAAGATGCTGCATCTTTAATTTTGGTAGATGATGATTTATCTAAATTGGTAGATGCAGTGGCCATGGGCAGAAAAATTTATACCAATCTTAAGAAAGCTATCCAATATATCATCTCCATTCACATTCCTATAATTCTTACGGTTTTTATACCCTTGGCCCTAGGTTGGTTATACCCAACCATTTTCTCACCATCACATGTCATCTTATTGGAATTAATTATGGGACCTACTTGTTCTATAATCTATGAAAATGAACCCATGGAAAAAAATACAATGGCACAACTTCCCAGGCCGTTTACAACCACGTTTTTTAAATTTAGGGAGTTAATAACCAGTATTATACAAGGATTTGTCATTACAGTTGGCACATTAGCCGTATACCAATATGCCGTACAACAGAGTTATAGTGAAGAGGTAGTGCGCACCATGGTTTTTTTAACGTTAATCTTTGCCAATATCTTTTTAACCCTTGTGAACCGTTCGTTTTATTATTCTATTTGGACTACATTAAGGTATAAGAACAATTTGGTTCCTTTAATTATCGGTATTACACTATTGCTAAACGTAGCTTTTCTTTATATACCTTCTTTAACCAAGTTTTTCCAGTTTCAGACCTTATCCGGTCACCAACTGCTTATTTCGTTAGCAGCCGGTAGCGTCTCTGTATTATGGTACGAACTTATTAAAATGGGTAAAAGAAATAAAAAGACAAGGTAAAATGTGAATCTTAGAGCTTTACCCCAAAAGCCAGATCCCCAGCATCTCCAATTCCCGGTAAAATATAACCTCTATTGTTTAGTTCGGTATCAATGGCTGCTATCCAAAGGTGCGTATTTTTAGGAAAAACAGTTTTTACGTGTTCTATACCTTTTGTTGAGCCAATAACGGAAATAATATGAATCTGTTTAGGTGTTCCGTGCTCCTTTAAAGAACTAAGTACGTTCTCCAGTGTTTTTCCAGTAGCCAACATAGGATCAGTTAGAATTAATATCTTACCTTCTAGAGATGGCGCTGCAAAATATTTTACAATTACCTCAAATGCATCCTCATCGCCACGGTGATGGCGGTAGGCCGATATAAATGCATTCTCGGCACCATCAAAATAATTTAACATGCCTTGGTGCAATGGCAAGCCAGCACGTAATACTGAACATAGTACCAATTCGTCATTAGGCAAGGATATTTCTTTTGTACCAAACGGAGTTCTTACTTGAGTTTTTTTGTAATCCAAGGTTTTACTCAACTCATAACTTAGTATTTCACCAATACGTTCAATATTTCTTCGAAAACGCATGGCATCTTTTTGGATTTCAACATCCCGAATCTCTGCAATAAATTGATGTAATATTGAATTTCCCTTACTAAAGTTATGAACCGTCATTTGCTTTTCATTTCTTTTAAAAGTAAGGAAAAATACCTAATCCTTAATTCCAAATTTCTTCAATATATCCTCCATTAAGCACCATTTGGTAAAAGCGGACTGAAAGAGATTAGCACCAACAAACGCCGTAAACCAAAGCCAATTGATATTTACATACATGGCCAAAACTAAACTAATGAGAATAAATAAGCCTGCTACAGCCCTTACGATTCTATTTTTCATATTGTTATAAATTAAATTTGTTTTTCAATAGGTACCACTACTGCCTTTATAGGATTATTAGTTTCCAAATTTGAGTTGAACTCCTTAATAAGTCCAAAAAGCACATCAATATTCTCTTCCTCTGTAAATGAGAAAAATAAACTGGATTCCACTCCACCCTTTTCACTTGGAAACCAACTAGAAGTTTTTAAAAAGGATGTAGGAGTTTTATATCCATCAATATCAGAGCCACTATAGCTTTCAATATTTGCTGTTTTAAAAAGCCGGACAATATCTTTTTCAAACTGTTCCACCACTGTAACTATTAATAATTTCATTTTCTACTAATTTTAGTTTTTAGATGATTAGAAATCCTTATTGATTTTTTACTAATCTCCTCTCTCATTAGACGGATTTTCCAACGCTTCTTCTGGATACTTTTTACGCTCTATCATATAATATACCAAGGGGACTACCAACAAGGTCAAAACAGTAGAAACAATAGTGCCTCCCATTAAGGAAATAGCCAAGCCTTGGAAAATAGGGTCAAAAAGTATTACAAAAGCACCAATAACTACTGTTCCTGCGGTTAATAAAATTGGTGTAGTTCGTACCGCACCAGCTTCTATAGCAGCCTTTTTTAAAGGAACACCATCCGCCAGTCTCAGGTTGATAAAATCGATTAACAAAACCGAGTTACGTACCATTATACCAGCCAAGGCAATCATACCAATAAAAGAAGTCGCGGTAAAAAAGGCTCCCAAAATCCAATGTCCTAATATAATTCCAATCAAGGATAAGGGTATGGCTACCATCATAACAACTGGAGCCTTGAAATTCTGAAACCAACCCACGATAAGGATATAAATAATAATAATTACGCCTAAAAAAGCCAACCCCAAATCACGGAACACCTCTAATGTAACTTGCCATTCTCCATCCCATTTTACAGTATAATCGTCCTCAAAATCTGGTTGCTTAATATACAGTTCATCTATACTATAGCCCGTTGGAAGTTGAATATCCTTAAGTTTATCGGTCATACCCAAAATAGCGTACACAGGACTTTCTAATTTACCGGCCATATCTGCCAATACATAAACCACTCGTTTTTGATTTTTCCTGTAAATACTTTTGGCCTTAGTAGTTGTATGAATATTGGTAAGGTCCCCTATCGTAACCATATTGCCTTGATTAGACTTTACTTTGAGCTGCGAAATATCCGCTAAGGTTG
>CBFIGW010000015.1:0-35860 GCA_965662155.1 Maribacter sp.
TATCATTTAGTATTTTGAAAATTTATTTAAAATGAAAAATCAGTATTTCACTTTCCTCCTGTTAGTTATTACCACTGTGTCTTTTTCCCAAAGAACAAATACAAAAGTTCTAGAGAAATTTAATGAGCTAAAAGTATATGATAGGATAATAGTCACTTTAGTAAAAAGCAATGAAAACAAACTCGTAATCTCAGGTGATGACAAAGACGAAGTTAGCATCTCCAATAAAAACGGTTTGTTGAAAGTACGAATGAAATTTGACAATTTCATGGATGGCGATGAAGCCAAGGGAACACTGTATTATACAGAAGAACTCACTTTATTGGATGTAAATGAAAATGCCAAAATTAATTCTGACGAAACGTTTAAAGCCACAAATGTTGAAATAAAAGCTCAAGAGGGTGGTGTGATAGATTTAAATATAGAAACCAACAACGTTTTTGTTAGATCCGTATCGGGCAGCGAAATAACATTAAAAGGCAATAGTACTAAACAGGAAATTTCTGTTAACACAGGAGGTAAAGCTTATAACGAAGAACTAAAAACCAAAGAAACCGAAGTTGTAGTAATGGCAGGTGGTAGAGCAGATGTTAGGGCATCAGACAATGTAATTGCCAAAGTAAAAGCAGGAGGCTCTATTTATATCCATGGAAACCCAAAGAATATTTCTAAAGACAAGGTTTTTGGAGGTAAGATAACTGAGGTCGATTAAGCCTATTGCCCAATTGCAATAGCATCAAAAGATACCAATTCGTTGTTATTAAATTGAGGTGTAACTTCTATAGGGTTACAGCATATTTCACAATCTTCTATATACATTTGCTTTGCAATGGAAGGGTCCATTAACATGGATATTTGTTCCCAGCAATAGGGACATTGAAAAAAATGTTCGTACATAAATTAAAACCGAGCTATAGGTTTTTATCCGTTTTTCAATTGTTTTGCCAGCTCCTCTAAGGTCATTTTTTGAACTAAGTTCTGAGTAGTGGACGTAAGGATTACTTGGTCTCCTAATTTTAGTTGCATTAAATCATCCTCTTCGGTTAAATTAAGTGCTTCTGAATGTGCCTTTACTTCCTCTAACTTTACATCAAATCTTTTTCTTAAGGATATTTCGTTCCCTTTATTGGAAAGTTCAAAACCAGAAAAATCGAACAAACGTCTAAGTCCATTTAAAAAGCTTAAGCCAATAATAACCATTGCCGCAACACCAAATTTTACCGCCAATGTAAATACATCCAATTCTTCAGCATTGATAAAGGTCATTACCAAATTAACGATGCCGTAAATTCCTATAAAAAAAACGATAAGGCCTAAAATTACCGCAAGAACATCTGTAAGTAAAGCTTTGGTTGTTCTTTTCACTACTAACCCATTGTCTTTATGGGCAATTAAACCATAGTCCTTAAGATATTCTAGGTTTTTAATTCCTGTTAGCTTATCCGATATGGCTTGATTTAAACCTGAAATATTTTGGATTAGATTTCTTTTTACCAATTCCTGTTTAAGTAGCAATTGTGACTCAAAAGTCAACAAGGAGTATCCTTCCAATATCCCTAAAAGTTCCTTGTCCGATTTTTCGCTATACATTGATTATGCTTTAAATTTATGGTACTTAAAACGCTACATTTAATAATTGTCCGGTAAGTTGAAGCAATTGCAATTCTGCCAATTTAGCATCATACTTGGCTAAATTTTTATTGGTTTGGGCATTCAGTAAATTAATTTGGGCCTGTCTAAATTCTATAGATGTTATCCTGCCTAACTGAAACTGCTCTTTTGAACGTTCAAAATTATTTTGATTGGTGGCAACATTTTGTTCTTGAATCCTAAAAATCTTAAGCCTATTCTCATATATGGCCATTGCATTCTGCATATCCCTGTTTACCTCCAATTCTACTTGCTTTCTCAATAATTCTTGATTTGCATAGGTGATTTTAGCGTTTTTGACCCTTACTGCCGTGCCCCCACCATCAAACAAATTCCATGTTAAGCTTGCACCCAATCCAAAACTGTTCTGGGTACTATTAGTACCTGGGAAAACTTGGCCCGTAAAAAACACCTGATCTGGGTTTTGACTTCTGTTCCAGCCATAAGAGCCCGTAAGACCAATAGTGGGAAGATAACCGGATCTATTGACCTTAATATCGTACTCATTGATTTTAAGGTTTTGTTCCGTTTGTAATATGGCAACGTTATTGGACATAGATTGCCCCATATATTCTACCAAATTAATTCGAGGGGTAAAAGTCACCACCGTATCGACTACAAAATTTGAACTTAAATCCTGATTCAACAACACATTTAAATCTCTTTTGGCATTTTCAAGTTGCTGTTTCGTATTCATTAGTGTAATACTGTCGTTGGTTACATCTACTTGCGCATTTAGAATATCCAATTTGGTATTTTGTCCAAATTCGAAAGCATATTCCGCTCGGGTAATGCGTTGCTTGGAAATATCCAAAGCTTGTAATTGAACATTCCTATTCTCCGTTAGGCGCGCAATTTCAAAATAAACACTGAACATTTGAAGCATTGTATTCTCGATGGTCTCCCGTGCTTGTAACTCGGACAGCTGATATTGCTCCTTTAACCTTTTATAATTGTAATACCTGCCCATTCCATCAAACAGGGTATAATTTAAATTTAGTCCTGCGTTGTATCGCTGACTTTCCAGACCCTTTAAACTAACATCTGGCTGTGGGTTTCCAATGCTATCAAACCTTCCTGGAAATTCTTGTCTGCTATCATTGTTGGTATAATTGGCTCCAGCAGTTCCAGTAAGTGTAGGCAGATATCCTGAGTTTAGTATACTAGCGTTATTTTCAGCAATCTCAATTTGGTTTTTTGCGATGGTTATTCCAAAGTTATTCTCTAAAGCCTTGGTTACCGCCTCTTCTTTAGAAAGCAAATTTTCTTGCGCAAATGTTATAAATAGTGAGCCCAAAAAAAACAAGGCCGTAAACTTAGTTTTGATCATTACAATTTTCCTTCTAATTCTTTATGTGATTCTGAATGTTGCTCAATAATTTGGTCAACACCATTTGAACCGTTGGCACCATGGCCTTCTAAATGTGAAGCTTCTATCTGTTCTACAATGGCACGTTCCACTTCTTCTTTGGTAATCTTATGCCCTACCGTCAGCATTCTATTTTGAGATTTCAAATTATTGCTAAACGACAAGAAAAGAGGTAACATCAACAATGTCAACACTGTAGCGATACCAATACCATATGCAATTGAAATTGCCATAGGTTTTAAAAATTGTGCCTGCCTACTGGTTTCAGCCATTAAAGGGGCTAAACCGGCTATCGTGGTAATAGACGTTAGAAAAATAGCTCTGAACCTTGATTTACCTGCCTCTATAATGGCATTGTCGAAAGTCATACCCTCTTTTAAGTTGGAATTGAACTTACCTATAAGCACCAGACCATCATTTACCATAATACCAATTAAGGCAATGATTCCTAAAAGTGATAGTACATTAATTGGAAAATCATGAATCCAATGGCCCCATGCCACAGCGGTAAAACTGAATGGCACCAATAGCAACAACATCAACGGCTGACTAAAACTTCTGAATGTAAAGGCAATGGTTATATAAATTAGTAATAACACGGAGAAACCTACAACTTTTAGAGAACCCGTTAGTTTACCCAATTCCCTATTCTGACCTTCATAAGAAGCTGTAACCGTAGGATATCTGGACTGTATATCTGGCATGATAACATTTTGGATTTCCGTCATTATTTCCGTAGGACTATCCTTAATATCCTTCATATCCGCAGAAACTTGAATTTCCCTTCTACCTTCCAGTCTATTAATGGCAACATCTCCCCTTGCTATGGTATACTCTGCGATTTCTTTTAAAGGAACGCGTTCACCGGTTGGAGTAACAATACGCATATCATCCAAGTTAGTAATAGAGGAACGATCTTCTCTATCATACCTTACCCACACCCTAATCTCATCCTGTGCGCGCTGAAAACGTTGAGCCTGCACCCCAAAGAAACCGGACCTTACTTGGTTCATTACAGTTCTTAGGTCTAAGCCCAACAAATAAGCATTTTCTCTTAATTGCAACCGAATTTCTTTTATACCTGCAGGATCATTATCCGAAATATCCTTTAACCTAGAGTTATTTTGTAGGATTGTTTTTAATTCACTTTTTGCGGCCTTTAATTCCTCAATATTGTTACCTAATAAAGATACGGACACCGGTGAGCCACCAAAGTTACCGCCAGATCCGTATATTAGACTCTCCACACCAATTACGGGTCCTACCAATTCTTGAATTCTATTGGTAATCATATCGGAAACTATTTCATCTGGCCTTTCCTCACCTGGCAAAAGGTTTATCCTTAGTTGCGCCGTTGAAGATCCCGGCCCAATTCGCTTGATCATATTTTCATAAAGCACCTTGTCCGTGCCTTTAAAATATTTATCGGTTAACTCCTGGTTTACAATTTCCGCTTTGTCTTCAATCAAAGAAATTATAGAATCTGTTATTTTCTCATTGGTTCCATTAGGCATTTGCAATTCAATACTGACCCTATCACTGGCAATTCTAGGGAAAAAAGCTGTCCTAATAATTCCCCCACCCACTGATCCAAAGGTTAAGATCAAGGCCATTGCGAAAAAACTGAATGTAAGTACTTTGTACTTCATGGCAAATTTTATGGCCGGCGTGTATAAGTTATCTCGCATCCAAGACATGAAACGATCTCCCGTCTCATTAATAATCCGAAGTTTGGCAAAAGCGCTACCAAAACCAGATTTAGGTTTTTTATCCAATGGCTGCAAAGCCTTTGAATGCGCTAAGTGAGCCGGTAGAATAATCAATGCCTCTACTAGGGATACCACCAAGGTAAGTATAACAATTACGGATACTTCGCCAAAAAACTCTCCAATTCTACTATCCAAGAATAAAAATATGGAGAAGGCTAAAATAGTTGTGATAATCGCTGAAATAATCGGGGGCAATACTTCCATAGTACCATCAACCGCAGCCTGGACCGGCGATTTACCTTTTTCGTAATGCTGATAAATATTTTCGGCAATTACAATCCCGTCATCCACCAAGATTCCTATTACAATGATCATCCCAAACAGAGAAAGAACGTTAATGGTAACATCAAAAAATCCTGCAAAAATGAACATCCCTAAAAATGCAACCGGTAGTCCAAAAGCAACCCAAAATGCCAAGCGCGTATTCAAAAACAAGGATAAAAATAACAGCACCAAAATCATACCCATAATGGCATTCTCTGCAAGAAGCTTGGTACGTTGCACCAATGTTGTGGACTGATCGGAGACAATGTCCAATTTAACATTGTTATATTTTTGATTAAACTCCTCTATATATTCCTTTACCTTGTCTGCAGAGGTAATTAAATCTTCCGTATTGGTACTGGTAATTGAAGTGTTTACAGATAAATTACCATCGAAATATGATGCGTTTGGATTCTCTGCAAACCTATCTCTTAATTCAGCTACATCCTTTAATCGTACAGTACTACCAGACGGGTCTGCCTTTACAATTAAATTAGATAATTCATCCCCATAATATGAACGATTATTGGCGCGAATAAGATATTCTTCTGTATCTGTTTTAATATTACCCCCTGTAACTAAAATATTGGCATTACTTACCGCTTGTGCCACCTCAGCAAAAGAAATTCCATAAGCCAATAAACTATTTTCATTTACGGCAATTTCAATTTCTTCATTAGGGTAACCTGAGATTTCAATTTGTGAAATACCCTCAATAGCCCTTAAGTCGTTCTCTATTTGTCTACCTACACTTTTTAAGGTTGCCAAAGGTATATTCTCACCACTAATGGCAAAATTTATAGTTTGCCTAACAGCTTCCAGTTTAGAAACAATAAGCGGCTCCATACCCGTAGGGAAAGTAGGTACCCTGTCTACCGCATTTTTCACCTCGAGCAGCATAAAGTCAATATCCCTTCCTTTTTCTATTTCGATATTTATGGTACCACTGTTTTCCCTAGAAGTAGATGTAACCCTGTCTACACCTTCCAGCCCTTTAAGGTTGTCCTCTATTTTTAAGACAATACCCTCTTCCACTTCCTGTGGTGAAGCACCAGGATAAGTAATACTTATAGAAATATTTTTGGAATCGGTTAATGGGAAAAATGATGACTTTAACGACCTAGCACCAACTATACCAAATAAGGCAAACGAAATAACAACAACGTTGACCGCAACATGGTACCTTATGAAATACTCAATGATTTTTCTCATTATCCTTTGGTATTTTCTGTTTTGTCCTCATAAATCTTAACAGACATGCCGGTGTAAGCACCAATTAAAGGCTTGGACATTATTGTAAGACCTTCCGGAACATCTTTTAATACAACACGCTTATCTGAAAAATAAACAGGTTTCACATCTATTAAATCAAGCACAGAATCACGAACAACAAAAATTTTATTACCCTCCAATAGAAGGCTCCTGTCAATTTCTATTGCATTTTCCTCTTTCTTGGCATCTAAATTTGCCTCAAGATACATACCCTCTTTAAGGTCTTTGTTGCTGACCTCTATATACGCCTTAATAGTTTGTGAGGCTTGATCTACCCTTCCGTTAATTCTTGCAACTTTACCTATATAGGTTTTGTTATCGTCTAAATTGACCAACTCAACTGCCTCTCCAACTTTTAATAAATCACTATAGGTTTTACTAATCGATACTTCTAGTTCATATACATCCGGGTTAATAAACTCACCCAATTTTTGACCAGATCTTACCAGAGTACCCTCAGTGACCAAGGCTTCGGCCAAAACACCTGTAAAAGGCGCCGAAATTCTATATTTGGACAACCTTTGCTCTAAGTTTTTAACATTGTAATAGCTCGTTAAAATACCTCTACCCGAAATGAAAAAACGTTCATTCTCCGTTGGCATTTCTGGCAGACTAGGAACACTTTTAGCGATATCAAAAGAATTTAAATAGGATTGCCATTTTGGATAAATACTTGGATAATCCAATCTTAAATCAGGCATTATCGATGTAAGGTCGTTGTATAGATTACTTTTTGCAGATTGGACACTAGCAGCATATTCCTCGGCATTTATTCTAATAATTGTTTCTCCTCTACTATAAGTCTGTCCTTCTTTAAATAACTTCCCGTCTTTTCTAAATACACCTTGTACCTCAGCATAAAGCTCTACCCGCTGCTTGGCAGAAAGATTCCCGTTCGCAGAAACAATTATGGGTACAGTACCATTTTCCACTACCTCTGTAAACACAGTTTTCACTACTTTCTGCGCCCTAGGTTTAAATGTTTTTTTATTATCGACAATCATTTTTGCCAAGAAAATAGATAACACTATTAGCACAATACCTAGAACGGTAAAGATAATTTTTCGCATTTGGTTTTGGTTTAAAACTTAAGTTATGACTATCCTGAACTAATTTGGTTTAACCGGAATATTAAAATAATTTAGAGTTGTGTAGAATTTAACGTTTAAGACAACTTTTCCTTTTAATTAAATACCGATTTCTATTTTTAGAAACATTTGTTGCAAAATCAAATCTTTCCAAAAAAAACAATTTACCAGAATAGGCATAATACCCTTTAAATATTTGGTATGACCTTGTTAACAAAGGGCGAAGCTACAAAAAAACACTACGGCACTAATGGAATTGTTAGGTTAAAAATTTCATAAAAATTTAACATCCTATAAGATTATGAGACAAAAAAAGGGATGTGATTACATCCCTTTTTTTATTAAAATATTTTAACCTTACTAATGGTTAGAATCCTCAAATTTGTTTTTCACTAACCTTGACCTATTTATTTCTGCATTTTTAAACTTAATATTTAAAAACTCATCATCACTTTCAAAAGTTGCGAGTCCTTCAGCTTCTAAATTAAGTAATGCTCTAATAGAATTGAATTTATTCCCTTGTAGTTGTACAAATTTTAAATTTTCCAATCTAGCGGTACTCTGAGGCAGGCTACCTTCAAAATTATTATAAGACAATACTAATTCTTCCAGATTAGTTAAGTTAGTAAAATCAACATCAATAGCACCATTAAGTTTGTTTCCAAAAACTTCTAGCACCACAAGTTCATTTAAATTTTTTAAAGACTTAGGCAAACTACCTTCTAAAAAGTTACTAGAAAGATTTAATATTTTTAAACGCTTTGCACTACCAATACCTTCTGGAATTTTACCTTCTATAATATTATTAAACAAAGTCAATTCTTGCAAATTTGTGGCCGCACCAAAATCTTCGGGTAATTTTCCATTTATATTATTCATTTCTAACTTAACCGTGGTTAAATTATTTATTTGAAAAAGCGATTCTGGAATAGCACCATTTATTTGGTTGAATGACAAATTAAGCACTTTTAAGTGCTTTAAATTGCTAATAGAATTTGGCAATGAACCTTTTAAACCATTTCTATGCAAATTAAGTTCTTTTACATGCCCATCCTCTATCACCACACCATGCCAACTACTTACCTTTGTTTCTAAGTTCCAATTTACCAACCAATTTTCACCACCAGTGCTGTTATAAAACTCTACTAAGGTTTGTTTTTCTTGATTAGAAACTTGTGCAATTGCTCCTGAAGACAACAATGCAAAAGATATATATACAATATAACTATAAAAACTTTTCATAAATAAAATTTAAAAATTTCAACCTGAAAAATTGAAATTTTATTGATTAGGAAACTTAACAAATACCTTTTATTTAACAGACTTGCTTATCTATAACGCTAAAAAATTAAAAATATGACATGTAATTAAAAAAAAAGAGATACAAAGCATATCTCTTTTTTCACCAAACTAACTAAAAGTGTAAACTACTCTTAATCTTCAATATCTTCAAATTTAGTATCGGCCATCCTAGTTTCTTTGAACTGGATATCCCTAAAATCAATTTTTCTATCATCTTTATCATAATCAAATACCAAATATTCTTTTACCTGCATCATTTCCAAATTTTTAAAAGATGAAAATTTGTTATTTTGTATTTGAAAAACTTCCAAACTAGCTAATTGCCCAAACTCCTTTGGGATTTCACCACCTAACTTATTATTGGCCAATACAAGCTCTTTTAAGTTTTTAAGGTTGCCCATTTCACTAGGAATGTTTCCCTCCAGTGAATTTTCAAATAGGCCCAATGTTTCCAAAGAAGCTAAATCCCCTAAGGCACTTGGTATATCACCTTTAAGGTTATTACTAGAAAGGTTTAACACCTTAAGACCCTTGATATTACCAATACTTTCCGGTATTGCCCCATTTAAGAAATTATTAAATGCGGACAATTCTTCCAAAGTCGTCAAATTACCAATTGAAGCAGGAATTTCTCCCTTAATCCTGTTCATCTCTAACTTTAATACTTTAAGCTTAGTTAAAGAAGCTATTTCATTAGGTATTACACCAGTTAACGAATTAAAAGCCAAGTTTAAAACCTCTAAATACTTTAGATTTTCGATATCAGAAGGAATGCTCCCCATTAGATTATTATGGAACAAATTAATCTCGACAACTTTATCATCTACCACTTTTACACCATACCACTGAGCAACAGGAGCTTTTAAGTCCCACTTTTTTACCCAATGCTTTCCATTTGTACTATTATATAGACCAACAAGTGCCTTCTTTTCCTTTTTGGACACCTGGGCCATACAAATGCTAGAAGCTAGCATAACTACTAAAAGAACAGCGTAAATTTTCTTCATTTTTTACTTATTTTTTGTAGTAAATCCTTAGTAAAATAATTTTTATAAAGAATTGTCCTACAAATCTCTTATAATAACGTCTAAAAGGCAAAAATTATCGTTGAACGAACTTAGATTGTTGTGAAAGTCCCTTAAAGTGTTGTGAAACCTATAAATATGTATGTGAATCCTATTCTTTGCTATCTATTTCTATGGTAAGATTTTCCCATTTTGCCATTTTTTCCTCCAATAATGCTTTTTTGGCTTGGTATTTATCAAAAAAATTAGGCTTGGCAATGGTTTCATCGTAGTTCATTAATAAATCATGATCTATGGTTTTGATCTCTTTTTCCAAGCTGGAAATTTTAGCCTCTAATGTACTTAGTTGGTTTTTTAAACTTTTTATTTTCTTTTGATCTTCAAAAGAAGTATTCTTTTTTTGGGGCTTTTTATCTGCTTTTATTTCTTGTTTCTTTTCAATTGCCCTAAAATCATCGGCCTTTCTTTGCTCAAGATAAAAATCTATGTCCCCCAAATACTCCTTTATCTTTTGTTCTTTAAACTCATATACTTTATTGGTAAGCCCTTGTAAAAAATCCCTATCATGCGAAACCAATATTAAGGTACCCTCAAAATTAAGACAGGCTTGTTTTAAAACATTCTTGGATTTTATATCCAAATGGTTGGTAGGCTCATCCATTACCAAAACATTAAACGGCTGCAAAAGCATTTTAGCAAGAGCCAATCTATTACGTTCGCCACCCGATAGTACTTTTACATATTTCTCTACCTCATCCCCACGAAACAAAAAAGACCCCAAAATATCTCTTACCTTACTTCTGTTTTTTTCATTGGCAGCATCAATCATCGTATCTAAAATGGTTTTATTACCGTCTAAATATTCAGCTTGGTTTTGAGCAAAATATCCTATTTGGACATTATGTCCCAATTTCAAATGTCCTTCATGTTCAAGTTCACCAACAATAATTTTAGCCAACGTAGATTTACCTTGTCCGTTTTGACCAACAAAGGCAGTTTTGCTATCGCGCTCTATTAATAGATTAATATCGTCCAACACATCTTTAGAGCCATAGCTCTTAGTAAGGTTTTCTATTTCTACAACCACCTTGCCTGGGGTTACAGAGACAGGAAATCTCAGGCTCATTACACTATTATCGTCCTCATCTACTTCTATACGTTCTATTTTGTCCAATTTTTTTATTAGCGACTGTGCCATGGAGGCCTTGGTAGATTTGGCCCTGAATTTTTCAATTAAACGCTCCGCCTGCTGTATTTCCTTTTCCTGATTTTTTTGGGCATTTAATTGTTGTTGTTTTATCTCATTTCGCAACACCAAATATTGGGTATAGGGTTTATTGTAATCGTAAATCCTTCCCAAGGAAATTTCTATTGTTCTATTGGTAACATTATCTAAGAACATTTTATCGTGAGAGACAATCATAACAGCCCCTGTATAACCATTTAAAAATTGCTCAAACCAGATGATAGATTCAATATCCAAATGGTTTGTTGGCTCATCTAAAAGCAACACATCATTACTTTGAAGTAATAATTTGGCCAACTCAATACGCATTCGCCAACCTCCAGAAAAAGTTTCGGTCTTTTTATCAAAGTCCTCTCGTTTAAAACCTAGGCCCTGCAGAATTTTCTCGGTTTCTCCTTGATAATTATATCCACCTAAAATCTCATAATGACTTGTGATATCACTAAGGTCTATTATAAGCTGATTGTAAGACTCACTTTCATAATCCGTACGTTCTGCCAATTGTTGATTAATATGGTCTAATTTTTTCTCTAAGACCTTTATTTCCTCAAATGCCTGATAGGCCTCCTCTAGAACAGTCCTACCTTGCACAAAATCTATATCCTGACGTAAAAAACCAATTTTTATATCTTTTTCAATGGCAATAGTACCAGAATCAATCTGCATGTCCTTGGATAGTAGTTTAAGCAAAGTGGATTTGCCAGCTCCGTTTTTCCCAACAAGGCCCACTCTGTTTCCGGCATTTAATCTAAATGAAATTTCCTCAAATAAATATTCGCCTCCAAAGGAAACTGAGAGATTGTGAATGTTTAGCATTTTAACCTAGAAATTAATTCAATAACAGGGCGATCCTGTACTTTTGTAAAAAGTTTTGCAAATGTTAAAAAAAGGAAACAAACTCTACAGCATTTTAACAGGAAGTTGTCCAAAATGTCACGAAGAAAGTATGTATATAGACAAAAACGCCTACCATCTTGGCAATTTGTTCAAAATGCATGAAAGATGTAGTCATTGCAACACCAAATATAAAATAGAGCCTTCTTTTTTTTATGGGGCCATGTATGTTAGTTATGGTGTTGGCATTGCGTTTGCCGTGGCAGCATTTGTTATTGCCAGATTAATGATTGGAGCTACCCTAATACAATCTTTTATAGCCATTGTGATTACCATGATTGTATTTATGCCCATTATCATTAGGCTGTCTAGAAATATTTGGATTAATTTTTTTATCTCTTACGACCCAAAAACCATAAAGAACTAAACCTTAAATTTAGACTG
This sequence comes from Maribacter sp., assembly GCA_965662155.1. Taxonomy (GTDB): domain Bacteria; phylum Bacteroidota; class Bacteroidia; order Flavobacteriales; family Flavobacteriaceae; genus Maribacter. Next base: position 12,264 of record CBFIGW010000015.1, read on the forward strand.
AAATCTTTTTATATCAACTTCCTGGTCTAATGCTTCGTTTGTTTCGAGATATTGATACAAATGTTCCGAAGCCCAAGGAGCAATCATTACGCCATGGGACCCAAAACCATTTAACACTGAAAGCTTAGAATGCTTTGGATGAGACCCTAACAATGGCCTTCTATCACTTACTGTAGGCCTTACCCCAGCTTCATGACCAACCACTTCATAGGAACAATTAATTACTGCATCTAACTTCTTCAGTAATTCTTCTTTAGCCTTTATCGACGGTAGATTGGTTTTATCCATTCGCTCATAATTAGCACCTACTTTATACAATCCCTCGCCTAAAGGAATAATAAAGATGGAAGATTTTACTGCATTCTCCACCTTTAGTTCTTTAGATTTTATTATTAGATACTCCCCTTTAGAACCTTGAAGTGGTAGATAATTAAAGTAAGGATTACATTTTAGACCATAACCTTCTGCGAAGACAACTTTTCTAGCTTTTATACCTTTATAAGCCACATAGCTGTCCTTAACCTTTACTTGGTCATGCTCAAAAGAAGAACCTATTAATTGTTTGTTTGAAAGCAAAATGTTAGTGTAGGTCCTTAAAAGTAATTTAGTGTCCAACCTTGTAGCATGTAGAACTTCACCAAAATCAAAAGGTGCATCTATATTTTTATTTTCATTTCGAACAAGCTCCGTTGAAAGAAATTTTTTCAAACGGGGTTTATCCGATGCTTCAAACCAACTATTTTGTTCCTCTACTGAATTTAATCGTCTTACAACTGAAATTTGATGGTTCAATTCAATTGACAAGTCTTCTTCTAATTCAGAATAGAAGGCATTAGCAATAGGAATTAACTCTTGGGCATTCCACGCAAGGGTAAAACGCTTTAATATTATAGGGTTGGAAAGCCCTCCAGCCACATAAGAAGAGATTTGTGAGTTGTCGTTATAAACAATAAATTCTTTTTTATTCTTTCTGAGTGTTTCACAGAAAGCCGTACCTGCAAGTCCTAACCCTACAACTATATAATCTAGCATTTCACAAAGGTAGGTATAAAGAAAAAGCTCCGATAAAAATATCGGAGCCTTTGTTTTATTGAATTGGAATTATTTAGAGCTTAATAAGCCCACATGTCTTGTTCTCTGTCTCGAATAGTTTCTTTAATACGTTTTGCTTCCAATAATTGGAACAAAGCATTATCTGCAATGTATTCGTTTACCTTACGGTCTCCGTGTACGTTATCTTCTTTGTAGATAACCGCATTAAATCTCCTTGCATTTAACAACATATCAAATGAGATAGGTTGTGCGGAATTACGTTGGTTAAACACCTTTGCTTCATGTAAGATATTACGAGCATCTGGGTACCATACCCAAAATAATTCAACCTTATCTGGATTTGCATCATCTATAAAGTTCACATCCGGTGCTACAGGAGCAATACCTAGTAAACGATATTTTAATTCTCCTTGGCGTTTATCAAAATACCACATACCTTTTATACGGTATTCTTCAATTTCCGCTGCGGTGATATCCCTTCTTGTAATGAACTCCTCCGAAACCTGCTCACCAGCATTTATTTGCTCGTAACCATAGTCCAAAGTATCCGTAGATTGTAAAGAAGCTGCAAGATCATTAAACTTTCTTTTTTCAGTAAAATAGGAATCAGCATAGACTTCTAAATCACCACTTTTAATATTTTTAATTAAGACATGGTATAAAGACCTTCTGTCTTTACCAATATCCATAGTATCCGTAGGATAGTAAAGTGGGAAATTTACCCTTTCATCCAAATCTATGGTTTCCCATAAGGTTTTGGACCAAAGAATATCCCTATCATCCACATAACCGTATTCTAATGGCGCATCGTTATCTACCCTCTTTTGCTCTTCGGTTCTAACACCTACATCCTGAGGCTTTTTAGCATTTAAAATATTTGCTTGGGCCATCATGGAAGCCGGCAATATTGTAACGGCTCCTATTAATAAAACATTTTTCCAATTCATGTTTGTTACACTTTTAAATGAACCGGACAGTTTTACCTGCCCGGTATATTTATAGTACTTTTATTAGTTTGTAATCTCCACTACTACTGGAGATACCTTTTTCAATTTATAACTTCTATTATTAGTGATATAAGCTTCAATATCAAATATTTGAACTATATCACCTCTTTTAGCACGCTTTAGAGCAGATTTGGCCCTAGAATCCATTTTGTTACCTTTTACACTAACAGTTGGTTGTCCAGGCACTTTGAATTTAAACCCACTAACCGCAAGGTTAAGGTCAAAATCAAAATCAGCTAAATCAGCACCGATAGTTGCAATCTCCACATTTCTACGTGGTAATTTAATACTACCAGATTGCTTGCTCATAGTACCTTCTGGTCTTGGAATATCCTTAATTCTGAATTCAGATTTAGAAGATACTGGCTGACCATCTGGCAATGTACCACTAGCTGTAATAGTTACAGATCTACCTTTTCCTGGGTTCATGATATATTTACTACCACTAACCGCTTTAAGACCTGGAGCAGAAGCTCTAACCTTGTTGTTAGGTATACCAGGGATAGAAATAGACATTGGGTTAGCTACACCACGATAAACAACGTTCATCTTATCTGCTGCAATCAATGCGGCGTTTGGCTTGCTAATAGTTGCAAAACTATTGTTAACCTCAACTGGGATTTCCTCACCATCTTGTTTAAAGTATACAGTACCTTTAACTTCGTGGTCACCGGCAGCGCCAGAACTAATTAACATTTTTACTCCACCTGCTTCCAATTTGTAATCAGATCCTTCAGAAAGTTTTCTGCCATCTAAAGTTAATTCTGCCCTAACTGGTGTAGAAGAATTGTCAGTTTTACTAATGATAATTTTACCATCGTACTTCTCACCTGTGTAGTAAGCTGATTTTGTTGCAAGTAAAGAAGTTGCAAAGTTTTTCAAAGAAACTTGGTTTGTCAACTCACCTTCCAACATAGATTTCAAGGCAGCTTCCTCTGTAATCTTAACATCTGCCTGAAGCTGAGTTAATTTAGCCAAAGATGCTACTAATGGATAGCCTTCATAGTGATAGTTGATCCAGTCTTGCTTTGTACCATCTCTTTTTTCCACTTTACCGCTTTCGTCTCCAGTTTTGAAACGATCAACAACAGAGTTTTTTAAGGATGCTGGAACGATTGCAGCTACTTGATCTCTATAGTCTGTAAGTCTCTTCATGAATTCTTGACCACCTTCTGAAAGGTTGTCACCTTGAAAGAACTTTTGATCTAAATAATCAGCATTATCCATACGGGCATAATCTGTAGGATCTTCCAATCCTTCTGTCATACCTGTCTTAAGAGACTCCAAATAATCAAAATACTCTTGGGACATTGTTTTTATCTGCTGTGCATTTTGATACAGCTTGTCATACTTTGCAGCATCTTCAGATGCTTTGGTTCCAAGACTTTCCAAGAACGCATTGTTACTTGCGGTTGTCTTTTCGTTAGAAGTCTCTAGCTTTTCATTCATAATACCGAATGCAGCTAGCACCTCTTTACTCATATTTAACGCCAGCATAGCGATGAAGATCAAATACATTAAGTTGATCATCTTCTGACGTGGTGTTGCTTTTCCTCCTGCCATGGGTTTTTTTATTTAATTAGATTTTAATTAATACTTGATTTGGGTTGGTTAAAATCCAATTAGTTTTTGTTCATTGCAGATAACATACCACCATATACACCATTCAATGAAGAAAGGTTTGTAGACAAAGATGCCATTTGATCTTTAAGTGCACTTGCATTTTGTACTACTTCTTCATTAACAGAAGCTTGCTTGCTTGCACTTTCCAATTGTACTTTATATAAACTGTTCAAAGATTCCATTTGAGCTGCAGCCTGTACCATTTCATCAGAATACTTTTTAGTAGATTCCATTGCATCAACTGTTGGGGCAATACCTTTAGCGGCACCTTCAAAGTTTTTAATGCTAGAACCTAAGCTTTCCATTAAGTTGGCATCTACACCAGCTTCTTTCAAAAGATCATCTAATTTCTTAGATAAGGATGTTTCAGCTTCTTTAACATCAGCTACTTGGTTGTTTCTTGCAGCAGAAGTTGCTCCACCAGCTAATTCTGGATAAACTAAAGACCAATCGTACTCATCGTCTACTGGTTCAAATGCACTAATAGCGAAAATAAGCGCTTCCGTAATAAGTCCAACCGCTAATAAAAGACCACCTGTTAATGGACCAAATTCCCAGTGAAGGATCTTGAACAATGCACCAATAATTACAACCGATGCTCCTAGGCCATAGGCCATGTTAAATAATTTCTTTGTTGATTTTGACTGTGCCATGATTTAATTTTAATTTAAGGTTTAATAAAAAAGATTTGGTTAAAAAATTGATTTGAATTTATTTATAAAATACTACTATTAATTACTCTTTATCTTATTGGGTTGAGTCTTCCTCACCCATATAATCTTGTACGGTTCTAAATCCTATATAACTACGTGCTGAATCTGCGTACTCATAATCCCTTGTACTTACTTGAAGGAAGTATGCAACATCTTTCCATGATCCGCCTCTGATTACCTTCCTTGTATTGGATTGGTCACCGCCATTTGGGTTCATAGTAGATACATAATCGTATGCACTTGGATCATAGCTAGAGTTTGTCCACTCAGAAACATTACCTGCCATGTTATAAAGATTAAAATCGTTAGGCTCGTATGATTTAGCTTCTACAGTGTACAATGCCGCATCTGCTGCGTAATCACCCCTTTGAGGCTTAAAGTTTGCCATAAAACAACCTGTATCACTAATTACGTAAGGACCACCCCAAGGGTATGTTCCACCTTCAATACCACCTCTTGCAGCATATTCCCATTCTGCCTCAGTTGGCAATCTAAATTGGTTCACAAATTGCTTTCCACGACTTTTTTGATCATCGTTCTTAAACTTCGTTCTCCAGTTACAGAAGGCTTTTGCCTGTTCCCAAGATATTCCTACAACAGGATATTCACTATAAGCATCATGCCAGAAATAATCATTATGCATTGGCTCATTGTAAGAATATTCAAAATCCCGGATCCAAACGGTTGTATCTGGATAAATTTCCAATTCTTCGGTACGGATAAAATCTTTTCTACTCGTATTTCCTTTTTTAGAGGCACGTGCAGCAGCTTCAATATCCATCCAGCTGTATTTATATTTTAATTTGGTAACATCCACACTTCGTTGACCATTGTAAGATTCTTCTTCTGGAATATATAATGAGTCCATTACCTCAGCGTAATACTCGTCTGGGTATTCCGAAGTATCCCAGATTAAATCTTCGTCCTTATTCAATGCCCTTCCTTCATAACCAGTTTCTCCCATACCTGAATAGTTATCCAGCATATATTTGTCATAAACAGACGCCCTGGTAGTATCGGCATCTTTAAACGCATATTCACCAATACCTCCTTCTTCTGGACCAATACCCAACTCATCTGCAAGTATTGCCAATCTAGTTCTTGTAATGGAGTCTTTTACCCATTCTACAAATTGACGGTACTCACTATTGGTAATCTCAGTGTCATCCATATAAAATGAACGTACAGTTACCGTTTTAGTTGGAGCGTTTAAAACCTTAGCTTGGTCTTCCTCACTCTTACCCATTATAAAAGAACCTCTTGGTATAAGTTCCATTCCATATGGTTTTTCCGGGTACCACTTTTTCCCTTGGACTCCGGTTAGCTCTCCTTTAGTCTTTGACCCACAACTGGTGAGTAAAAAAACAAACGCTATAGATGATAACAATAGCTTCTTCATACTTTAGGTTAAATTTCGATTATGGTTATAAACTGAAAATACAATAGTATATTCTAACTTCTAAAACTACGTTTTGAATAAATTATTGTATTAAAGTTACTTTAGCATTAAAAATTTTTAGTTTTAATTAAAGCCTTTCTTATAAGCTTTAAACCACCTTTCAGGAACGTTTTCATTACAAGCATCTAAATAATCCTTTTCGGTGCAAGGTAATAACGCAGGTGTATGCTCTTTAGTATGTGAAGTATAAATAGATGGTACCTCTATCCACCATCTTTCTGTTAATAAGCTTTTATAAAAAACGAGTTCATCGTCCTCGGCAGGGACATTATACTTAATAAAATCGTCTGTTTTGGAATATGGAGACTCTTTAATTCTATAGTTGATCCCTTCTATAAAATACCAAATAATTTGTGCTATTAATTGTTGGGACTGTGTACTGTTCTCCATTTCAAAAATACCGAACAAGGATACTTTATCACTTATACCGGCATATCTCGCAATTGCACAAATCTCCATTCCGTTAAATCCGTTGGGTGAGAAATTGGGTGAAAATAACATTTCACTGGCCTTGATAGAACGCATATCCATACTTACCATGTGCGCATTTCTTAACACTGGTTCTGCTAATGAAATATCATTGACTATCTCTCCAAGACGGTAAGCATCAAAAAATAACCGCTCCATTAAATCAACTTCTTCTTGTGCGTTGAAATAACTTTGATACCCTAAATTGGAAAAATTGAACAAATTATTTGGTTTGTCCGTAATGATTTTGCTCATGTATGAATTTGAAGAAATGAGCTCATCTTCTATTCCAAAATCAAACCTACTATCAATAGAGACAAGATTTATCATATTCTTGATTCCATCAAAAGCTCGATAAGCAGGATAGGTAATATCCTGCGTTGCCCCTAAAATAATTGGTATAATGTTTTCCTCTAAAAGGCCTGCTACAACTTCTTTTACTACAAAATAAGTGTCTTCAACAGTTTCGCCTTCCTCTAAATCTCCTAAATCTACTATGGTTGTATCCCAATTGCCAAGCATCAACCTATAAAATTGTAGCCTTATGGCCGAAACATCCAATTTTTCGAGTTTTTTCTCGTATGCATTTCTAGACTCCCTCACTCCAAATAGAGCAACAGTTGCATTTGCTAGGACTGGAAGCCCATCTTTCTCAGTATGTATGTAAGTATTTCTACCTATTGCCTGTGAAGGTAATAATTCACAATGGGCAAGAACTTTATCGGTTACAGGTACTAAAAAATCAAATGCCATTAATACTATTGGTTTTGGCGGTTAGAGAATTATAATATGGTCTATAAAATGACCTCCCACCAAAATTAGACTACTTTTTTGATTTAGGTTTGGCTTTCGCCTTTTTTTTGGGTGTCTTTTTTTCTATTAGTTCGGCAGCTTCTTTTAAACTCATTTTGGCAGCATCTACCGTTTTAGCCAATTCTACTTTTACCTTGCCTTTGATAATATTATGCCTTCCCCACCTAGCCTTTTCTATACGGATGCCTTCTTCTGGCCAGTTCTGTACAACCTTATCAATTTCTTTTTGCTTCTTAGCTTCAATAAGTTCTACAATATCATCTTGAGAAAGGTTGTCAAAATCATATTTCTTGTTCACATTAATGAACATACCATCCCATTTTATAAAAGGCCCAAACCTACCAACACCTTTGGTAACATCTTTATCCTCATAAGTGGTTATCGGAGCATCGGCCTTTTGCTTTTCTTTAATGAGCTCAATGGCACGATCCAACTCTACCTCCATAGCGCTTTCACCTTTAGGCAATGAGATGAATTTTTTGCCAAAACGTACATAAGGACCAAAACGTCCTACATTAGCTTCAACTTCCTCACCTTCATAAACACCTAATTTTCGTGGCAATTTAAAGAGCTCCATGGCATCTTCATACGTAATTGTGTTTAAGGATTGATCTGGCAGCAAACTGGCAAACAAAGGTTTTTCCTCATCGTCTACGGTACCTATCTGTACCATAGGCCCAAATCTGCCCAATCTTACAGAAACCTGTCTGCCTGTTTTAGGGTCCTTACCTAAAACACGTTCTCCACTGGCACGATCAGCATTTTCTTCAACATCAAGGACGGTAGGATGAAAATCTTTGTAAAAGTTTTTCATCATTTTTTTCCAATCTTCCTCTCCTGTAGCAATCTCGTCAAAATCTTCCTCTACTTGAGCTGTAAAATTGTAATCTAAAATATTCGCGAAATTAGTCACTAAGAAATCGGTAACGATCATACCAATGTCCGTTGGCACCATTTTCCCTTTATCCGAACCTACATTTTCCGAAAGGCTCTTTTCATTGATCTTATCAGCTTCCAAAACCAATTGTGCATACTTTCTTTCCCTACCTTCTACAGTTCCCTTTTCTACATACCCTCTATTAAGTATGGTAGAAATTGTTGGTGCGTAGGTAGATGGTCTACCAATTCCTAATTCTTCTAGCTTTTTTACCAATGAAGCTTCTGTAAAACGATACGGGGGTCTAGTAAAGCGCTCAGTAGCAGTAATATAATTATTGTTCAATGCCTCACCAACTTTCATGGCAGGAAGCATTCCTTCTTGTTCTTCTGCCAAATCCTCTTCATCAACACCTTCCATGTATACTTTTAAGAAACCATCAAAAGTAATAACCTCCCCATTTGCTGTAAATTCGTCAGCGTGTTTATTGGCCTTTATTCTAACATTGGTTCTCTCTAACTGTGCATCGCTCATTTGTGAAGCAACGGTACGTTTCCAAATTAGGTCATATAATTTAGACTGGTCTCTTTCTAACGATGGGGACTGGTTTCCCATATCTGTTGGCCTAATGGCCTCATGAGCCTCCTGTGCTCCTTTAGATTTACCAGTAAAGCTTCTTACCTTACTATATTCCTCACCATAATTTTTTATGATAGCTTCTTTGGCCGAGTTAATTGCCTCACTAGAAAGGTTTACACTATCGGTTCTCATATAGGTAATAAGTCCAGCTTCGTATAAACGCTGAGCTACCTGCATGGTTCTTCCAACAGAAAAATATAATTTCCTTGATGCTTCTTGTTGTAACGTAGAAGTTGTAAAAGGTGCCGAGGGTGATTTTTTTGCCGGCTTTTTATCCAATTTGGCAACAGAAAAGTCGGCCCCAATATTTTTCTCAAGAAATGTATTAGCCTCCTCTTTTGAAGCAAAAGTCTTATTTAATTTAGCAATGAACACACTACCTGAGCCCGTTTTAAACTGGGCAGAAATCTTAAATGAAGCCTCCGGTTTAAAAGCCTCAATATCCCTTTCCCTCTCTACAATAAGTCGTACAGCTACAGATTGCACCCTACCTGCAGAAAGTCCAGGTTTTATTTTTTTCCAAAGCACTGGAGATAATTGATAACCAACTAAACGATCCAACACCCTTCTTGCCTGTTGGGCATTCACTAAATTGTAATTTATCTCCCTAGGATTTTCAATGGCCTTCTGAATGGCACTTTTAGTAACCGAGTTAAAAACAATTCTTTTTGTCTTTTTCTTATCTAGCTTTAACTCCTCTGCCAAGTGCCAAGAAATTGCCTCTCCCTCTCGGTCTTCATCACTTGCCAACCATATGGTCTCGGCTTTATTGGCTAGGTCCCTTAATTTTTTAACAAGGGCTTTTTTCTCCTTATCAACAATATATTTAGGCTCAAAATCATTGTCTACATCCACCCCTAATTCTTTGGAAGGCAAATCTGCAATATGCCCAAAACTGGACTCTACCTTAAAGTCCTTTCCTAGAAACTTTTCAATAGTCTTCGCTTTAGCGGGTGACTCAACAATTACTAAATTCTTAGCCATGTAGTGATTTTTTTGAGCCACAAAAGTAGTTGAAATTTTTAATTTGCCTTAACCTAATCATAATATCCATAAAAAAACACCCCTGTAGAGAGGGGTGTTTTTATATTATATTACCATTATTTAGTTCAGTTTCAATGTGCTTATCAAACTAATATTATTTTCGGTATAGACATATTGATATAAAATTTCATCGCCTACCATAAGCAAATTTTCATCTAGCGGAATAACATCAAAGGTAACTATGTCCTTAAAATGGTTCAACGGTTTTAGGCTGTTAACATCTGTCTTATCAAATACTTTTAAGCCCGAAGCACCATCACACACAAACAATTTTTCATCTTTAACACCTAAACCGTAAGGTTCGTCCATACTATAGGAGATTTCTAGTTTTGGGGAAGTTATATCAGAAATATCTACAATAAACAAGCCGCTTTCCGTAGCACCGCATGCATTACCACCGCGTAAAGTGACATAGGCATAATCACCATCTACAACCACAGGATCACAAGCGGTACCGTGCTGAAATTCTGAAATAAGTGTTGGCGTTGCCGGAGAGGAGATATCATATATATACATACCCCTCATACTACCAAGAAACAATTGCTCTCCACGATTAAATATTGTTTCAATATCAAAACCCGCATATACATCATCCAAATCTTGTGGATTTTCCATATCCGAAATATCAAAAATATTTATGTTGTGACTGTCAACGGCATACAAATAATTGTTTACAATTTTAAACCTTGCCAATGAACCTCCTTGCCCAACCGATGCAGCATTCGCGGTTTCTGCGAAAGCAAAATCCACAAACCTATTGTCCACTTCTGTTTTTAATCTTCTTTCGGTAACTACTTCCCAACCTACCAAAACCTCAGATGAATAATCAATATCATCATATTCAATAAAATCAGCTTGTGATGGCCAAATAACATTATCCCGCAATACATTTTCCAACCTATTTATTATGGAGATATTACTAATGTCCGAAATATCCAATACAATCAAATCCATTAAGCTATCCGCATACAAATAATCATCTTTTATAGATATATCAACATTCCCAGCAATTTTAATAAAAGCAATTTTTTGAGGGTTAGATTGGTCTGTGTTATCTATAACATGTATTCCTTTATATTTATCATTTATGAAAATATAATCCTGGTAAGCATAAATTTTACCCGATTCATTAATTGGCAGTGGCGATATAATATCAACCCCATTTTTAAATTCCTCTATACTAACTTTTAATGGTCTGGCAACTAGATAATCTTCATAATCCGAATCATCGTTCTTATCACATGAAACCAAAATGATAGAAACAACAAATAAAAACAACATCTTTTTCATAGCCACTTATTTTACTGGTATACTACTTAGATGCGGAAAACTTAAAAAGTTGCGTTAACTTTTTAATTACCAATTAAATTTCCTCCTCAAAACCAACGCCATGCTTATACATAAAATAAACGGGTATTTTAGATAACATGGCAGTAAATAAAATACCTACACAACATAACAAAACCCCTAATTCAGCAATAATAGAAAGCACTATTATCAAACCAAAAATCACTAACCAATTTTTATTTCCTAAAGCAAAACTGGCTTTTACAACTTCCTTGGCAGTGAATTCTTCTTTAAAAGCTATAAACGCTGGAAACAAAGACATGGGTACCACTAAATAAATAATACCTAAACCACAGGCAAGCATTCCTAAAACTGATAAGCCCAACATAATCAGCGATACTATCACTATTTTACCTAGCCTACCTTGTTTAAAGAAATAAAAGTATTCGTCTCCAGAAACTTGGTCAAGGTCAGTTTGCTTGCAAATCCTGAGAAAAGCTGCATTTAAAGCTATTCCAAAAGTCATTACGCCCACCATAACAATAGGCATAAGTATTGACATACTTATAACGACCATTAACGGTGGTTCTTCATTGCTTAACATTTCTGGGTCCGTTATACCCGCGGCCAGCATAGGAATATAAATCATTGCATAAAAGGGTAAAATGGTTACCATGGTTAGCAATAATACTATAAAACCCTGCAACCAAACTTTTTTGAACAAGTCTATGGATTGACTAAAAATAACACCAAAATCTAACGATGCTCCCTCCTTTATAGTTTTAATGGTTTTTTCAAAATTCATGTTTAGTTTAATTTGTTAAAGTTGTAAATGAAAACCTAAATTTAAGATAAATTAAACTGCCAACTTGTCATATTTTTGAATATAATAGTATCTTTACCGCCCCAATAGATATTCGGTTTGGTATATGGATAAAACAATTGACGAAGCTCTTCAAGGCTCTGCTTTACAAACAGAAAACAAAAATAATAACAAGCGTAATTTATATATAGAAAGCTACGGCTGTGCCATGAATTTTTCTGATAGTGAAATAGTGGCCTCTATTCTTGAGACAGAAGGTTTCAATACAACCCAAAATCTTAATGATGCGGATTTAGTTTTGGTAAACACTTGTTCTATAAGGGATAAAGCAGAGCAAACCATTCGCAAAAGATTAACAGAATATAATAAGGTAAAGAAAACAAGACCGCATTTAAAAGTTGGCGTTTTAGGCTGTATGGCAGAACGCATAAAAGACAAGTTACTGGATGAGGAAAAAATTGTAGACATGGTCGTTGGCCCAGACGCCTATAAAGACCTTCCCAATCTTATTAAAGAAGTGGACTCCGGTCGTGATGCCGTTAACGTAATCTTATCTAAAGATGAAACTTATGGGGATGTTGCCCCGGTTAGATTAAACTCTAACGGAGTTACCGCTTTCGTATCCATCACTCGAGGATGTGATAATATGTGTACATTTTGTGTTGTTCCATTTACCAGGGGCCGGGAGCGAAGTAGAGACCCACACTCCATTTTAGAAGAAGTTAATGAGCTTTGGCAGAATGGCTATAAAGAAATAACGCTTTTAGGTCAAAATGTAGATAGTTATTTATGGTACGGTGGCGGTCTAAAAAAAGATTTTGAAAAAGCATCGGATATACAAAAGGCTACAGCTATCAGCTTTTCTCATTTATTGGAAATGGTGGCGTTGGCACAACCAAAAATGCGTATTCGTTTTTCGACATCCAACCCACAAGACATGACCTTGGACGTTATTAAAGTAATGTCCAAATATGACAACATCTGCAATCATATTCACCTTCCTGTACAGAGTGGTAGTAATCGCGTGCTCAAAGAAATGAATAGATTGCACACCATTGAGGAATATTTTAAATTGATTGATGACATCAGGGAGATTTTGCCGGATTGTGCCATTTCACAAGATATCATTTCAGGTTTTCCTGCAGAAACGGAGGAAGACCACAAAGCAACTTTGAAGGCCTTGGAATATGTAAAGTATGATTTTGGGTACATGTATGCCTATTCCGAGAGACCTGGAACTATGGCCGGAAGGAAAATGGAAGATGATGTACCAGAGCCGGTTAAAAAGAGAAGGTTGGCAGAAATTATTGCCCTACAGAGAGAACATTGCCGGTACAGAACAGAAAAACATTTAAACAAAACACAAGAGGTGTTGATTGAAGGGCCTTCAAAAAAATCCGACCAACAATGGATGGGTAGAAACTCACAAAGCACGGTGGTTGTTTTCCCTAAAGAAAATTACAAAGTTGGGGATTTTGTAAATGTTAAAATAAATGATTGTACATCGGCAACTTTAATTGGGGAAGCAATAGGCTATTCCTCAAATAATTAAGATTCGATAAGCAAAGAGCATAGTTACATGGAAAACATTCAAAGTATAAAACAGCGATTTGAAATTATTGGGCAAGACCCAAAATTAAATAGAGCTATAGAAAAAGCTGTTCAGGTTGCTCCCACAGACATATCAGTATTGGTTACTGGTGAAAGTGGAGTAGGTAAAGAATCCATCCCAAAAATAATACACTCACTTTCCCATAGAAAACACGCTAAATATATAGCGGTAAACTGTGGTGCAATCCCAGAGGGCACTATAGACAGTGAACTTTTCGGACATGAAAAAGGAGCCTTTACAGGAGCCACACAAACCAGAAGTGGTTATTTTGAAGTTGCCGATGGCGGAACTATTTTTCTGGATGAAGTTGGGGAGCTTCCCCTCACCACTCAAGTTCGCCTTTTACGGGTGTTGGAAAATGGTGAGTTTTTAAAAGTTGGGTCTTCGCAAGTGCAGAAAACTGATGTACGGATTGTTGCTGCTACCAATGTTAACATGTTTGAAGCCATCAAAAAGGAAAAATTTAGGGAAGACCTATATTACCGTTTGAGCACTGTAGAAATCAATATTCCACCCCTACGTGAAAGACAAAATGATATTCATTTATTGTTCAGGAAGTTTGCTTCTGATTTTGGACAGAAGTATAAAATGCCAACTATAAGGTTAGAGGATGATGCCATACAACTGCTATTAAAATTCAGATGGCCAGGTAACATTCGTCAGCTAAGAAATATTGCGGAACAAATTTCTGTTCTTGAAGAAAAACGCTCTATTTCTGCATTCACCCTTAATAGTTATTTGCCTCATAACGTAGGCTCCAATTTACCCGCCGTAGTAGAAGGATCAAAATCCAAAAGTGATTTTAGTAATGAAAGGGAAATACTTTATAAGGTTTTGTTCGACATGAAAGGCGACCTTAACGATCTAAAGAAATTAACCATGGAACTTTTGAAGAGTAACGATTCCGAAAAAGTTCAGGAAGAAAATGAAAATCTTATCCGTAAAATTTATGGCGACGATGAGGATATAGAAGAACAAGACCCATCGTTAGAGGTTTTACAGTTGCCAGAGCCTAACTCAGAAAGAGCCATAACACCTTCTATACAAGAAGACAAATACCATTTTGCTGAGGAAATACAAGAAGAGGAAACCCTATCTTTACAAGAAAAGGAGATTGAATTAATTAAAAAATCCTTAGAAAGGAATAAGGGCAAAAGAAAAGCCGCAGCTTCCGAATTGGGTATTTCTGAACGAACGTTATACAGAAAAATCAAACAGTACGACTTATAGAAAAGTTCACTGGTGAAATTAGAAAAATGAACAAAAGAATATTACTTTTAACACTCTTGTTTTCAACACTACTTTTAAATAGTTGTGGTATCTACAATTTTACAGGAGGTAATGTTGGTGAAGCGAAAACATTCCAGGTAAATTATTTTCAAAATTATGCCACTCAAAGTCCTGGTTCTACTTTTGAACCAGGTATGGACCGTGATTTTACCCTCGCTCTACAAGACCGAATCTTAAACCAAACTAGCTTAGACCTTATTAATAACGGTAATGCAGATTTATTATACGAAGGCGAAATTACAGAGTATCGAATATCACCAATGTCTGCCACGTCACAACAAACAGCCAGCCAGAACAGACTGTCCATTAGGGTTAAAGTTCGTTTTTATAATAACACAAAGGAAGATGCGGATTTTGAACAAAGTTTTTCATTCTTTTATGACTATCCGGCAAATTCACAATTATCAGCTGTTAAAAGTGAAGCACATGAGGTTATCTTCGAAAGAATTACACAAGATATTTTTAATACATCACTAGCAGATTGGTAAACCAAGATGACAATTACTGATTTTACATATCTCATTGAAAACCCAAATAAGGTAACAGACCCTATACAAATAAACCAATTAGAGGATATTCTTAAAGAATACCCATATTTTCAAGCGGCAAGGTCATTACACTTAAAAGGTCTTAAAAATCTCAATAGCTATAAGTACAACAAAACCTTAAAGATTACTGCGGCCTATACTACAGACCGCGATGTACTTTTTAATTTTATCACCTCCAAAGATTTTCTACAATACGACCAAAAATATTTACCATCAGACACCACGGAAACAATAACTAAGCCCGCAATTTCCACTTCGGAAAAAGAACAGGTATTAATTATGGAGTCTGATGACAAACCACTACCGCAAGACAAAAAAGACGCTGAACAGATTTTAGACCCTGAATTGTTCAAATCCAAAGAGCCTAAAAAAGAAGAAAAGGAAATTCTAGAACTGGGAGAGCCTTTATTATTTGACAAAAAAGAAAAATACTCTTTTACAGAGTGGCTACAATTAGCCTCCAAAAAACCGGTTGAAAGGGGAAAAAATATAAAGGAGAACAATTCTAAAAACAATGAAGAACCGACGACAACAAAGTCGGTCAAAAAACAAAAGTTTGAAAGAATAGATAAGTTTATTGCCCAAAACCCAAAAATAGTCCCTAAACCAGATCAACGCCCTAACATTGATGTGAAAAGTTCGGCAAAACTGGACAAGAATGAGTTAATGACGGAAACACTTGCCCGTGTTTATTTAGAACAAAAAAAGTTTAAAAAAGCCATACAGGCCTATAAAATTTTAAGTTTGAAATATCCGGAAAAAAGTGGTTTCTTTGCAGACCGAATAAAAGCGGTTAAAAAAATTCAACAAGAAAATAAATAAGTAATAAATGAGTACATTTTCAATATTCTTGATACTTATTATCATTGTAAGCTTCTTGCTTATATTGGTAATTATGGTTCAAAACCCAAAAGGTGGCGGATTGTCATCTTCATTTGGTGGTGGAGGAAATCAAGTTGTAGGTGGCGTAAAGAAAACTGGAGACTTTTTAGATAAAAGCACATGGACATTGGCAGGTTTGCTAGTTGTATTAATCCTAGCATCCAACATTGCACTTAAAGGAAATTTTGGGGATACGGACTCCAAACTTTTACAAGGTGACGATATTGAAACCGTTGTTCCTGAGACACTTCCAGAAGAAGTAACACCCCCAGCAACAAATGAAGCTACACCTTCAGACAGTTTATAATAATACAGTTTACAAAATAGAACTAATGCCAGCTTGTCATAAGCTGGCATTTTTGTTTTACAATATGTCAGTTTTTATGTAATGGCATAATTTCTGTCTATTCAACATGAAACATAAAATCAATTTAAAATTTTAATAATATGGCTAAAGTAAATATCAAACCATTGGCAGACAGAGTTCTTATAGAGCCAATGGCAGCTGAAACAAAAACTGCATCAGGAATATACATTCCGGATACGGCAAAAGAAAAACCTCAAAAAGGAAAAGTTGTTGCTGTAGGACCTGGTACAAAAGATGAAAAAGTTACTGTTAAAGTTGGTGATACTGTACTATATGGCAAGTATGCCGGTACAGAGTTAAAACTGGAAGGAACAGACTATTTAATGATGCGTGAAAGTGACATACTTGCCATCATCTAAAGTAAATTCTATAAACCACTATTAAAATTATATAACAAAAATATTTCAGAAATGGCAAAAGATATAAAATTTGATATTGATGCAAGAGACGGCCTCAAAAGAGGTGTTGATGCATTGGCAAACGCAGTAAAAGTAACTTTGGGACCTAAGGGTAGAAATGTTATTATAAGTAAATCATTTGGCGCCCCGCAGGTAACCAAAGATGGTGTTACGGTAGCAAAAGAGATAGAGTTGGAAAATGCTCTTGAGAATATGGGTGCACAAATGGTTAAAGAAGTTGCTTCTAAAACTAATGATTTGGCTGGTGACGGTACTACTACTGCCACCGTTTTGGCTCAAGCTATTGTAAAAGAAGGCTTAAAAAACGTTGCTGCCGGTGCAAATCCCATGGATTTGAAAAGAGGTATTGACAAAGCAGTTGAAGCTATTGTTACAGACCTAGCTAAACAAGCTAAAAAAGTTGGTGACTCTTCAGAAAAAATAAAACAAGTTGCTTCTATTTCTGCCAATAACGATGAAACTATTGGTGATTTAATCGCACAAGCTTTTGGCAAAGTTGGAAAAGAAGGTGTCATTACGGTTGAAGAAGCAAAAGGTACAGATACTTATGTTGACGTTGTTGAAGGAATGCAGTTTGACAGAGGTTACCTTTCTCCCTATTTTGTGACAGATTCTGAGAAAATGGTTTCTGAATTAGAAAACCCATATATTTTATTATTTGACAAGAAGATTTCTTCAATGAAAGATTTACTTCCTGTTTTAGAACCAGTTGCTCAATCTGGAAAACCTTTATTGATTATAGCGGAGGATGTAGATGGTGAAGCATTGGCCACTTTAGTAGTGAACAAATTAAGAGGTTCTTTAAAAATAGCTGCGGTTAAAGCACCAGGTTTTGGTGACCGTAGAAAAGCCATGTTAGAAGATATCGCTATTCTTACAGGTGGTACTGTAATTTCTGAAGAAAGAGGATTCTCTTTAGATAATACCACTATTGACATGTTAGGTACTTGTGAAAAAGTACAAATAGACAAGGACAACACAACTGTTGTAAATGGTGGAGGTGTTGCAAAAGACATTAAAACACGTGTTAATCAGATTAAATCTCAAATTGAGACCACTACTTCTGATTATGACAAAGAAAAACTTCAAGAGCGTTTGGCAAAATTAGCCGGAGGTGTAGCAGTACTTTATGTAGGTGCAGCTTCTGAAGTAGAAATGAAAGAAAAGAAAGACCGTGTTGACGATGCTTTACATGCAACTAGAGCCGCCGTTGAAGAAGGTATAGTTGCCGGTGGTGGTGTTGCTTTAGTAAGAGCTAAATCTGTTCTTGCAAAAGTTGCTACCGAAAACGAAGATGAAGCTACAGGCTTACAGATTGTTGCACGTGCTATTGAAGCTCCATTAAGAACTATCGTTTCTAACGCTGGCGGTGAAGGCTCTGTTGTTATTGCTAAAATCCTTGAAGGAAAGGGAGATTACGGATACGATGCTAAATCTGAGCAGTATGTAGAAATGATGAAAGCAGGTATTATTGATCCTAAGAAAGTAACTAGAGTTGCATTAGAAAATGCTGCTTCGGTTTCTGGTATGATCTTAACTACAGAATGTGCATTAACAGATATTAAAGAAGATGCACCTGCTGCACCACCAATGGGTGGAGGCGGAATGCCAGGTATGATGTAGTGGCGAGCCGCCACAGGCAAATAAAAGCCTAAATCCAATAAACTTTAAAACCGCTCTTTAATACAAGAGCGGTTTTTTTATAAAGCAGTGTAATAACAAAAAACCACCTTTATATTTTAAAGGTGGTTTATTTGTCCAAAATTCCTAGGTTTATCTCATAAACCTATACTAACTACTTCTTTCTAGGAGCAGCTTTTGGAGCAGCCTTTTTGCCAGATTTTGCTGGAGAAGGCTTTGCAGCAGGTTTCCCAACTGGTTTTGTTTGTGCCATTGATTTCTAAATTAGTTTATAACTTAAGCTAATGTAAATCAGATTTTGATCCATGATATTTATGTTAGACAAATTTTAACTAAAAAATACTGATATAAATTATTAAAAAGCATTAATCTATTGTATATCATATAATTGTAGTTATTCAAACCAACTGAAACAACATTACAAAAGCCATAACCAACATTATTGCATTCTCTATAAATGTAGCCTCGGTCATGGGTAATTTTAAAGCCGTACCCAAACAAGCGCAACGAATTTGTTTTTTACTTAACAGAGTTCTGGTAACACCAAAAGTGGTTATCCCAAGAATTACAATGGTAGCCGCTAGCGCTAGCCCTATCTTAAAGCGCATTAGAAAGAATAATCCCAAAGCCAATTCTAAAAATGGATATATCTTGCCATAAAAAGGAACTGCTTTTGCCAACGGATCATACATTTTAAAACTTTCCGGAAAACCCTTAAGGTCTAGGAGTTTAAAAAAACTAAAAACAATATAGAACAAGCCCATAAAATCCAACATGGCATTGTTAATATCCCACTGTTTATAGTTCAATAGAAATGCCGCTGCAAATAAATACAAGAAAATTAATAACAACGGTTTAAGCTGTTTTAATTTAGAAGTTTCCTTGACCATCTCTGACGTTGCAGGCTTTTGGGAATCCTGTTTAGATGAAATCAAATACTTATCAGGAAGGGCCTCCTGCAAAATTTCAGTGGGAACATGCTCTTCCATCTTAATTTTTGCTTCCTGATTTTCCAATGAGACCTCAACATTTTCCACACCGTTTACTGACAACAATTTATCCTTAACCGATGCCACACATCCCATACAGGTCATACCACTTACAGCATACACATGTTCCATTTACTTATGGTTTTTGGAATCGTCAGAATTATCTTCTCTATATCTGCAACAAGGGTGTACCGCATCATATGCTTCTTGTGTAGCTTTTAATTCCTTAGAATCATGCCCCACCTTGGCAATAGCGGTTTTAATTTCCATAGGATTGGTCTTACGTTCATCTATAATCATAGACAATTCATGTGATGGGATATCCCATGTAGCAAACTTCACCCCTTTTACCCCAAGAGCTGCCTTTTCTATTCTCATCTTGCACATTTCGCACTTTCCATCAACCTCAAAACTTAGGTTTTTATTTTTCTCCTGACCAAATGAGGCAAGGGACATCAATCCAAAACAAACAATCCATACTATTTTTTTCATCATTTTTATTTTAAAGTTTATATCTAAATCCTGCGTAAAACATTCTACCCATTATAGGCGCATACACTATAGTAGTGTCAAAATTTGGACCAAAAGGGTCTTCATACCCTAAAACGGGACGGTCTTGTTTAAAATTAGTCAAATTTTCACCGCCCAAGTAAATTTCAAATCTATTGGAAAACACTTTTGTGACTTGGGCATTCATTAAGCTATATGATGGAGCAAAACTCCCTAATTGAAATTCTTCTGAATTTGTACTCGTATCTGGAAAACGTTGTTTCCCCAAGGCATGCAAGGTATAGTCCATTCGCCATTGTGCTCCATTGTCTTTAGGCAAGGTGGTATATCCTATATTTAGGAAATACCTATTTTTTGCCGTTAAAGGCTTTTGCAAAAAGCCAGATTCATAATTGGTCTTTACACTATAATTTTTATATGCGGTTCTAAAGTCAAGTCGCGGTAAAATCTCATAATTAAATTCTATCTGAAAACTATTGGCATAACTCTCTCCTTCTAAATTAGAGAAAGTTACTTGGGTAGGGTTCTCCCAATCTACTACAACTTGATTTTCAAATTCGGTTCTATAAAAATCCAATGATATATTACCTTTTCTTTCATTTAAAATGAATCCTTGTAAAAAGCTAAATCCAAAATTAATGGCTTTCTCCGGTTCAAAACCATATACAGGTCCGTTTGTATTCTGTAATACGATACTTCTAGAAGAGGCAAACATTCTTTGGTTTTCAGTAAAAATATTGGCCGCTCTTCTACCAATACCAAATGAACCCCTTAAACTTCCCATGTTCCAAGGTGTATAACGTACATGTAATCTAGGAGTAAAGAAATTACCCAATCTATTATGGGTATCAAACCTAGCCCCGGCCGTTAAACTCAGTTTTTCTAAATTGGTGTAGCTATATTCAAAGAATGCGCCTAAAGACCTGTCTACCCTTCCAAAATTGTTGGTATTGACCAATTCCGTGTACTTATCGTATGCCACGGTAAGTCCAGTTTTAAAGGTGTTTCTAGTATCACCTATTATGGAACTAAAAAGAAGATTGGAATAAAAACTTTCATGATCTATATCATAATTATTAATGCCAAAATATGAATCCTGCTCGTGCTTACTATACGCCGCTTGAAACCCAAAACTTTGAAAAGGAAGTTCTGGAAACACATAACCTATCTTAGTTGACAAATCATAACGTTTGGTGTCTATTTCACTTCCCCATACTTCGGCTCCACTCAGTAAATCTTCATTAGAAAAAATCCTGTCAACCTCAGGGTTATAAGTAGTTTGCCCCACTTGTTTTTGGTCTAACAAAAACCGAGCACCAATAAAACTTACCCAACCTTTCTCTGGGTTTTGATATTGCCAACGATTATACACATTAATTTGATTCGCTAATGGCGCATCTAGAAAGCCATCTCCATTATTATCCTCTTTGGCAGTACGTTTATTGCCATGTGCATACAACCCAGTACTCCATTTGTCATTAAGTTTTGTGTTCAAATGAGTATTTAACTCATACCTGCCATTTTGATTTATATAAACATTTACGAACAAAGGATTATTTGTCAATGGTTTTACCAATTCCGTATTAATCTGTCCAGAAATACTTTCATAACCGTTTACAACACTACCTGCCCCTTTTGTTATTTGAATGCTTTCTACCCAAGTTCCAGGTGTAAAGGTTAAACCATACGTTTGAGATGCTCCCCTTACCATTGGCAAATTTTCTTGCGTAATAAGGATATACGGACTTGTAAGCCCCAACATTTCTATTTGTTTGGTACCCGTTAAGGCATCATTAAAGTTGACATCTATAGCCGGATTGGTTTCAAAACTCTCTGAAAGGTTACAACAGGCGGCTTTTAAAAGTTCGGCACTATTCACAGTTACTATATTCTGAGAAGAAAAATACGTCTTCTGTACGGCATCTCTTTCTTGCTGCACAACAACCTCATCTAATTCATTGCTAGGTTGTAAGGTATGATGAATGCTTTGTGCTTTTGTTATGGTAAGCGTATCTGTTTGAAAACCAACATAACTGATAATAAGCTTGGTATATTCCTCTGAAAAAGGAATTGAAAACAGGCCATCATTATCGGTAATGGTACCCATAGGTGAATTTAGCCAGTATACATTTGCACCGGCAAGAGGAATATGCTCCCCTTTTGTATTACCTTCCATAACCATGCCTTCAACTTTTTCTTGGGCATGACCATAAAACTGTATTATTGAGAAAATGGCAAAAAGCCAAATTGTTTTATTCATTGTATAAATTTGATATGATTAATAAATATCCATAAACACTTCAGACAAAACTGAAGGAATGAAAACTTAAAAATCAAATCAAATATACCTCGTACAAAATATGGAGTTTTGTAAAAGCCCTAGGTGGCGGTCTTTCGAAAACGGGTAGCTCGTTGGTAAAAAAATCAACAAGTAAATTATGATATGTATAGACAAATGATTGTATAAAGTATTGATTGCTTATATCGATATCATCCCAAACAACATTCATTAAATCATCCTGACCAGAAATCGTAAGAGACTCCTCATCACAGCAATGCGGTGTTTTCTGATCACTCTCCAACAAAGATAATGCGGCTTTCATTCCACAATCTTCGGCATGATCAAACAAAGCTATATCCATAATACGCCCCATACACAAATGCTTTTCTACAGTCCAAGAAACCGTAGATGCCAAAAGCAACACTGCCAAGGTAATAGACGCTATTTTGTTTAGATTGCCTCTCATCTGCCACAAAAGTAATCAATTAAAAATTTTAGCTTTCCTTATTAACGAAATTTTAGGCCCATTAGTATTGTAAATTTTAGTTTAAAAATCGACTTTTGACCTAGATTTCAAAATTTTAAACATGTTTGATACATTACAACCACAAGTAAATTCAATCTTAGCTTCCAATACTTCATCAGATACTAAAATGCAGGATATATGCGAGCTTTTAAAAGCTAACGTACCACATTACAATTGGGTAGGTTTTTACTTTAAAAATGGTGATAAGAAAGAACTAAAATTAGGACCTTATGCAGGTGCACCAACTGACCATACCATTATTCCGTTTGGAAAAGGAATCTGTGGACAGGTAGCAGTAAGTAATGAGAACTTTGTGGTTCCAGATGTACAAGCACAGGATAATTACATTGCTTGCAGCATAGAAGTAAAGTCTGAAATCGTCGTACCCCTTTTTGTTAATGGAGAAAATATTGGTCAAATAGATATTGATTCTAACACACCTGATCCATTTACGGAAGAAGACGAAAGATTTCTAGAATTTGTAAATGCCGGAGTAGCCAAAATTCTTTAAAACTTTTGGGTATTTGTTAATAACCCAAGCCCCTTTTTAGCCCTAAAAAAATTACTTTTGTAAGCTTAGAACAAAAATCACTAAGCACACAAAATGAGCAGTCCTAAAAAAGCATCTTCAGCCTTAATATCCGTATTCCATAAAGACGGTCTTGAACCAATCGTAAGAAAATTAGATGAGTTGGGTGTTACCCTATACTCTACCGGTGGAACGGA
>CBFIGW010000016.1:0-35632 GCA_965662155.1 Maribacter sp.
GTATAATCGGTTCTTATAGATACATCCCCTGCATCTTCCGCTAATTCATCGATTCGTATGGATCCATAATCAGAGGTTATGTCAACATCACCATGAACCGTACCTAATTTTACAGTGATGTAGTCTCCGTTGCCATTTACACTTTTAAGCTCACCTACCTCCATTTTACCATAATCGCTGGTGTAATCTAAGTTTCCCATGGTTTGGATATTTACATTGGTATAATCGGCATTCACATCTAAATCTCCTGCTTTTTCTATAGTAAATCCGGAGTAGTCTGCGCTAATTTTACCACTGTTCATATATTCAATGGTTGAATTGGAAGTGTAGTCAAAATTTAATTGGTTGTTTCTGCCCCTAAGTTCACCAATTTCCAAGCGTCCATAATCACAGCTTATTTTAGCATGACCATCGATACGGTCAAGGATTATATTCCCGTAATCATTATCTAGGTTAACACTATTTTTTACAGGAACTTTGATGGTGTAGTTAATTTGCATATTCACATTGTTGTTTTTGCCCCAATTCCATCCCCAACTACTTTTGCTATCACTAAACTGGGTTTTAGCATATACCATACTAGTATTGGCTTCAAACTCAACCGTGATATCATCTAGTTTCCGTTGTACCTTCTCAAGATTGTTGCCATTGGTTTTAATATGCACTTCAATCACCACCCTGTTTTCATTCCAAGAGGTAATGTTAAGATTGCCATAGTTGTTGTTCACCTTTAGTAAGGCATCGGCATTTACGTTAAACTCCTTTTTTATAGTTTTTTCCTTGGTGTACTTACCATTAAGTTTATCGTTATTGGCAAGCACATTGGTTACACTTGCTAAAAGTAGCACCATTGTTATTTTAAATAGTAAAGTTCGCATCATTTGTATTTTTTAAAGTTTTAATATTTTCAATCTGCTGCATTACATCGTTCAGCAAATCCATCCTAGTTTGAAAATTGGTTATCATAGCGCTCAAAATCAATTTTGAGTTACCGCCTTTCAAAAGCTCTGTTTCTAAATTTTGATAATCTCTTTCCAAGATGTTCAACTGGTTCATGGTATCCGCAATTATCTTTTTGGTTTCAGGGGCTTGCTCCGCTTCCAATTCCTTTACTTGCTCTTCAATTAAACTAGCAAAGTAGAATTGTGAATTGGATACTTCCGGTGAAATTGCCGCCACTTGTTCCTCTATACTCGGATTAAAGTTAAATTGTCCTAAAACAATAGCAAAAATTACTGCAATTGAAGCTGCTATGGACAATGGTTTCCACCAATTAAATTTTTTGTCAGCTTTTGCTAGCCCAGACCTACTATTTTCCAATTTTTTTAGAAATCGATGTTGATGACCAAAATTTGGTTCCTCAAAATCAAATTTCCCCTCTAGATCTTCAAATAACTTATCTAAGTTGTCTTTTTCCATTAGTTCGCAATTTGCATTTTTTGTCTTAGACTTTCTTTTGCCCTAGAAATGGTAGTTCTACAATTGGCATAGCTCATGTTCATTATCGAGCTTATTTCCTCATAGTCATACCCTTCTATTAAATGTAAGGTCAAAGAAATTCTGTAATTATCTTTTAAGCGTTTCATGGTTTCCATCACTTTTTGAGCTTTTTGTTCTGTAAACACATGATCCGAAGCAATTCCGTCATTATCTTCGACCTTGTACATTATACCATCCAAAGCAACTTCCTTTTTGTTTTGTTGCTTTTTGTAATGATTAATACTATTGTTTACTACAATTTTTTTTAGCCAGGCTCCAAAAGTTACCTCTCCTCTAAAAGTATGCAGTTTCGTAAACGCGTTTAAAAACGATTCTTGCATAATATCTTCGGCCTCGGCACTATGTTTTACAATTCGCAATGCAGTATTGTACATTGCATTGTAATACCGATTGTAAACCTCTAGCTGTGCATCTTGTTTTCCTTGCATGCACATTTGTAATAAAGCATCAATATGTACCTTCCTTTGGCTCAAAAAGTGATTGGTTTGTATTAAAGATGCTTCAATTTAAGTATTGTTACAGTTTTCGATATAAAGTTTTTATAAATTCGAGAAATAATCATGTTTTAATGAAAACATTCTTATAAATCAACTTGGCACAAATGACCGAAAAGGAGAAAATGCTCAATGGAGACTATTATAATTCTAGAGATCCAGAGTTGCTTAATTTGTATTATAGAGCAAGAAAATTGCTAAAGACCTATAATAATCTTGACGCTGAATTGGCGGATGAAAGAGAGAAAATTTTGTCCGATCTTTTTGGAGAAATGGGTACTTCGGTTTGGATTGAGACTCCTTTTTTTTGTGATTATGGTGAAAACATTACCATTGGCGAAAACACTTTTGTAAATACTAATTGTATGTTTTTGGACAACAATAAAATTACTATTGGTAAAAACGGACTAGTGGCTCCATATGTTCAAATTTATACGGCATCACATCCTTTAAAGGCTTCACAAAGAATAATAAAAACATTGGGTGGCTCAGAGTATTTGACCTCTAGTAAACCTGTAAGTATTGGTGACAATGTTTGGATTGGTGGTAACTCTATTATCTGCCCGGGAATAACAATAGGACACAATGTTACAATTGGAGCGGGAAGTGTGGTCATAAAAGATATTCCCGATAACGTTTTGGCTTATGGCAATCCTTGCAAAGTAATTAAGAAGCTTTAATATCAGATACATTACTTTGAATACACAAACCTTGGTAAGAAATGTTCTATGTAAAGGGAATGGCATAAGAATTGAAATAGATATAGAGAAAAAAGATAAAAAATCTTTTAAAAACCCTGTGGGCATAATCTTTCTAGGGTTTTTAAATCTATAATAATTAAAATATTTCTGTTAGTTTAATGACAGAATGACCGATATATGAGTATGGGAGATTCTAAATTTTCAAATTTTGACAATATGTCCTTACAAGGAATTGATGAGGATTCGGAGTTAATTCCGTTATTGACCGCTGAGGATGAGGAGCAAATGAACGGCGAATCATTGCCAGAGACCTTGCCTATTTTGCCGTTGCGAAATACGGTGTTATTTCCAGGTGTGGTGATTCCAATTACGGCAGGTAGGGATAAATCCATTCAGCTAATTAAGGACGCAAATAATGGCAACAAAGTTATAGGTGTAGTTTCACAAAAGGATGAACAAGTTGAGAATCCGGATATAGGTGATATCCATACCTTGGGTACTGTTGCCAGAATTTTACGTGTACTACAAATGCCAGATGGGAATACAACGGTTATAATACAAGGTAAAAAACGCTTTGAGATTGCCGAGGTATTGACCAAGAAACCTTATTTCACTGCAACTGTGCGTGAAACCGAGGAAATTAGACCTGAAAAAGGCGATAAGGAATTTTCAGCGATAATTGATTCTATCAAAGAGTTGGCCTTGAAAATAATTAAGGACAATCCTAATATTCCTAGCGAGGCATCTTTTGCGATAAAAAATATTCAGAGCGATTCTTTCCTTATCAACTTTGTTTCATCTAACTTAAACTTGGATGTAAAGGATAAACAAGAGCTATTGGAAATCGGGAATCTTCAGGATAGGGCTTTGGCAACATTAAAGTATATGAATCTTGAGCTCCAAAAATTAGAGTTGAAGAACGATATACAGTCCAAAGTTCGAAGTGATCTTGATCAGCAGCAACGAGAGTATTTCTTGCACCAGCAAATGAAGACCATTCAGGAAGAGTTGGGTGGTGTTTCTTACGATGAAGAATTGGAGGTGATGCGTGCCAAGGCTAAAAAGAAAAAGTGGGGCAAAAAAGTGAAAGAGCATTTTTCTAAAGAATTGGCCAAAATGCAACGTATGAACCCACAAGTGGCGGAATACTCTATTCAAAGAAATTACTTGGACCTATTCTTGGATTTACCTTGGAATGAATTTAGCAAAGATAAATTTGATTTAAAAAGAGCGGAACGTATTCTTGACCGTGACCATTATGGACTTGAGGATGTTAAGCGACGTATTATCGAATATTTGGCCGTTTTGAAATTGAGAAACGATATGAAATCTCCAATTCTGTGTTTATACGGACCTCCAGGTGTTGGTAAAACATCGCTAGGAAAATCTGTTGCAGAAGCATTAGGTAGGGAGTATGTGCGTATTTCTCTCGGTGGACTTAGAGATGAGGCAGAGATTCGTGGCCACCGTAAGACATACATAGGTGCTATGCCCGGTAGGATAATACAAAGTTTAAAGAAAGCGGGAACATCTAACCCCGTGTTTATTTTGGATGAGATAGACAAACTATCCAGTAGTCATCAAGGAGATCCATCTTCTGCCATGTTAGAAGTTTTAGATCCAGAACAAAACAGTGAGTTTTATGACAATTTCTTGGAAATGGGATATGACCTGTCCAAGGTAATGTTTATTGCCACTGCCAATAATCTAAGCACGATACAACCGGCGTTGCGCGATCGTATGGAAATAATCAATGTAACTGGTTATACTATAGAAGAGAAAGTTGAAATAGCAAAAAAACACTTGCTTCCAAAGCAATTGGAAGAGCATGGTTTGGATTCTAGCCACCTAAAAATTGGGAAGCCACAACTAGAAAAAATTGTTGAGGGCTATACTCGCGAATCGGGTGTACGTTCTTTGGAGAAGCAAATTGCAAAAATGGTTCGTTATGCCGCTAAATCCATTGCAACCGAGGAAACCTATAACATAAAAATAAGTAATGAGGATGTTATAGAAGTTCTTGGTGCACCAAGATTAGAGCGCACCAAGTATGAGAATAACGAGGTTGCTGGTGTGGTTACCGGATTGGCATGGACAAGTGTTGGTGGGGATATTCTATTTATAGAGTCCGCTCTATCCAAAGGAAAAGGTAATCTTTCTATCACAGGCAACTTAGGAAAGGTGATGAAGGAATCAGCTACAATAGCCATGGAATATATAAAATCCAATGCCGAACGATTTGGTATAGATTCATCAATATTTGAAAAATATAATGTTCACATACATGTACCGGAAGGCGCAACACCTAAGGATGGCCCAAGTGCAGGTATCACTATGTTAACCTCTTTGGTTTCTTTGTTCACCCAAAAAAGAATAAAGAAGAGTCTTGCTATGACCGGTGAGATTACGCTGCGTGGCAAAGTTTTGCCCGTTGGTGGAATAAAAGAGAAAATATTAGCAGCCAAAAGGGCAAAAATAAAGGAG
Source organism: Maribacter sp. (assembly GCA_965662155.1). Lineage (GTDB taxonomy): Bacteria > Bacteroidota > Bacteroidia > Flavobacteriales > Flavobacteriaceae > Maribacter. The sequence goes on from CBFIGW010000016.1 coordinate 5,180, forward strand.
ATTATTCTTTGTGCAGATAATGAACGAGATATCAAGGAAATAAAAGAAGCTTACTTAAAAGGTTTAACTTTCCATTATGTATCTAATATGTATGAGGTAATAGATATCGCCTTAACGGATAGGCCAGTGAAATTTGCAAAGAAATTGTAATAAAACTTGATTGTTCATGAGTAAAATAACCATAGCCATAGACGGTTTTTCTTCTACAGGAAAAAGTACTTTGGCCAAGCAGTTAGCAAAGGCTTTAAAATATATTTATGTGGATACTGGTGCAATGTATAGGGCTATAACACTCTTTGCAATGAGGAATGGTTTTATTGGAGATGGCGAAGAAAAAGTGGATAAACTTGTTTCTGATTTGGATAAAATAAATCTAAAGTTTATTTATAATTCAAATAAGGGATTTGCAGAAATGTATTTGAACGATGAAAATGTAGAGAAAGACATACGAACATTAGAAGTGTCTAAAAATGTAAGTAGAATTGCCGAATTAAAAGAAGTCAGGGAAAAATTGGTTGCCTTGCAACAAGAAATGGGGAAAGATAAAGGTATAGTGATGGATGGTCGTGATATTGGTACCGTTGTTTTTCCAGATGCAGAGTTTAAAATTTTTATGACTGCTTCTCCAGAAAAAAGAGCATATAGAAGATACAAAGAGTTGTTGGATAGGGGGGATAAGGTTACCTATGAAGATATACTTGAAAATGTTCAAAAAAGGGATTATATAGATTCCCATAGAGAATTCTCACCATTGAAACAGGCTAAAGATGCTATTGAATTTGATAATAGCGATATGGGTTTGAAAGAGCAATTTGAACGGATATATGGCTATGCCAATAGAATAATAGAAAAGCAAAAATAAAAAAAGCCGTTAGCATTGCTAACGGCTTTTTTTTTAATGACTTTTTTTATGGATTCGGAATAACCAAAACCTGATCTGGATGAATTACATCCGGATTACTCAAAATATTAGTGTTCGCAGAGAATATTTGCTTGTATTTCATAGCGTCACCATAGTAATGTTTGGCTATCTTACTCAAAGACTCACCACTTTTTACAACATGTCTATGGTATACAGATTCATCTTCAACCGTAATATTCGCTTTTATGTCAGAAGGCTTCTCTCCACCAACTTCTTTAATCTTGTCCCAAATAAGGTCTTTTTCATATTGGGTCTTCGCTTCTCCCTTTACTTTTAGGATGTCACCTTCAACAGTAACTTTTCCGTCCTTTATCCCTAATTGCTCACCAAGATCTAAAACCCCTTGGTATTTAGCTTTAACACTCATAATGCTATTTTTAAATGGTTAATATTAATGGTGGTAAGATAGTCATAAAAATTAGGATAATAAGGGTAGTAAATTGAAAATACTTTTATGCTCTTGTAGATTTGGGAATCTAAGTTGTTGGTTATTAAAAATTAATGTATTTTTGCAGACCTTTTTCAGCATAGTAATCAAGAGGAAGAAGGGTTAAAAACAAAATAACAACAACTTTCATAATTGTTGCTTAAATCTTGAAAGGATTATGAAATACAAATTTTACATCAGCAAATGGCTGAAGACAAAACAACTGCGGAGGTAGAAGAAACTACAGAAGCAACACAAAAACAAGAGGTGGAGACACCAAAACAGGATCCACAAGAATTTCTAGAGAATTTTAACTGGGACAAATACGAGCAAGGAATTGAGCGTGTTGAGGATTCTAAATTAAAGGAATTTGAAGAATTAGTAGCTGAGAACTTTGTTGATACTGCCGATGAGGAAGTAGTAGAAGGAACAGTGGTTTATCTTACTGATAGGGAGGCGATTATCGATATCAATGCCAAGTCGGAAGGTGTAATCTCTTTAAATGAATTTCGTTACAATCCAGATTTAAAAGTAGGGGACAAAGTAGAGGTATTGATTGATATTCGTGAAGACAAAAGCGGACAATTGGTATTATCTCACAGAAAGGCCCGTACCATCATGGCTTGGGACCGCGTAAATGCCGCACATGACAAAGAGGAAATCGTATCTGGTTTTGTAAAATGCAGAACTAAAGGAGGTATGATCGTTGATGTTTTTGGAATTGAGGCATTCTTGCCAGGTTCTCAAATTGATGTGAAGCCTATTCGTGACTACGATCAATATGTAAACAAAACAATGGAATTTAAGGTGGTGAAAATCAACCATGAGTTTAAAAACGTTGTTGTTTCGCATAAAGCGCTTATTGAAGCGGATATCGAAGAACAGAAAAAAGAAATCATCAGCCAATTAGAAAAAGGACAAGTATTAGAAGGTGTTGTTAAAAACATTACATCTTATGGTGTGTTTATTGATCTTGGTGGTGTTGATGGTCTTGTACATATTACAGACCTTTCTTGGAGTAGAATTAATCACCCGAACGAGGTGGTTGAACTAGACCAGAAATTAAATGTTGTAATTCTTGATTTTGATGAAAACAAATCTAGAATTCAATTAGGTCTTAAGCAATTAGAGAAACATCCTTGGGAAGCATTAAGTGATGAGATCAAGATTGGAGACAAAGTAAAAGGTAAAGTAGTCGTTATTGCAGATTACGGTGCATTTATTGAAGTTGTAGAAGGTGTTGAAGGATTGATCCACGTTTCTGAAATGTCATGGTCTACACATTTACGTTCCGCACAGGATTTTGTAAAAGTAGGAGACGAGGTGGAAGCTGTGGTATTGACATTGGATCGTGAAGATCGTAAAATGTCTCTTGGTATTAAGCAATTGACTCCAGACCCATGGACAGATATTACTTCTAAATACCCTGTAGGATCTAAGCATAAAGGTATTGTAAGGAACTTTACCAACTTTGGTGTATTCGTAGAGTTGGAAGAAGGAATTGACGGTCTTATTTATATTTCCGATCTCTCTTGGACCAAGAAAATCAAACACCCATCTGAGTTTACGAATGTAGGTGATACTTTGGAAGTAGAAGTATTGGAATTGGATGTTGAAGGACGTAAATTAAGTTTAGGTCATAAACAAACAACTGAGAATCCTTGGGATAAATATGAAACTGAATTCGCATTGGGTACGGTTCATAAAGCTACAATATCTGATATTGTTGATAAAGGTGCTACAATAGAATTTAATGATGATATTACGGCATTTATTCCTCAACGCCATTTAGAGAAGGAAGATGGTAAAAAACTAGGTAAAGGCGAAGAAGCAGAATTCAAGATTATTGAGTTCAATAAAGACTTCAAACGTGTAGTAGCTAGTCATACCGCTATCTTTAGAGAAGAAGAGCAACGTAATGTAAAAGCAGCTGTTAAGAGACAAGCAGCCGCTGCAGATGAGGCTAAACCTACTTTAGGTGATGCCAATGATGCTCTACAAGCGTTGAAAGATAAAATGGAAGCTGATTCTAAAAAGAAATAGCTTTTATTTTAAATAATTTAAAAACCCCTGTCAAGAAATTGATAGGGGTTTTTTGTTTATTGATGCCTTGTTAAGAATATTAGTTAGAATTCCCTACTTTTGTAACGCTTAAAGCACTGATGGCGAAATATGAGTCAAAAAGTATTACTCTCTTCAAAAGAAATTAATATCATCCTTCATCGATTGGCTTGCCAACTTCTTGAAAATCATTTAAATTTTGATAATACAGTCTTAATTGGCATACAGCCAAGGGGAACCTATGTTGCGGAAAGACTTACCAAGATTCTTAAGGAAGAATATAAGGTGAAACATATAGATTTAGGTTTTTTGGATATCACCTTTTACAGGGATGATTTTAGAAGGGGCGAAAAGACCTTGGAGGCTACAAAAACCAAAATAAATTTCTTAGTAGAGGATAAGAAGGTTGTTTTGATTGATGATGTCCTGTATACCGGACGTAGTATCAATGCTGCTCTAACCGCATTGCAATCTTTTGGTAGGCCATCAGAAGTAGAACTTCTAACATTGATAGATAGAAGGTTCAGTAGGCATTTGCCCATACAGCCAAATTATAGGGGAAGGCAGGTAGATGCCATTAACAATGAAAAAGTTAAGGTAATGTGGCAAGAGAACGAAGGTGAAGATGTAATTTATTTGATTAATAGATAACAAATGAGCGAACTAAGTGTAAATCACTTATTAGGGATAAAATATTTAAAGGAGTCTGATATTCAGCTCATTTTTGAAACCGCTGATCATTTTAAAGAGGTCATTAATAGGTCTATAAAAAAAGTACCTTCTTTACGAGACATTACCATAGCCAATATATTTTTTGAAAATAGTACGCGCACTAGACTGTCTTTTGAACTTGCGGAAAAGAGATTGTCGGCAGATGTGCTTAATTTTTCCGCTAGTCAATCTTCGGTAAAAAAGGGAGAGACCTTAATAGATACCGTTAATAATATACTTTCTATGAAAGTGGATATGGTGGTCATGAGACATCCAAATCCAGGCGCAGGTATATTTCTAAGTAAACATGTAAAAGCAGCCATAATAAATGCAGGGGACGGAGCCCATGAACATCCTACCCAGGCATTGTTAGATACCTATTCTATAAGGGAGAGGTTGGGTGATGTTGCCAATAAAAATGTGGTTATCGTTGGTGATATATTACATTCAAGAGTGGCACTTTCAAACATATTTGCATTAAAACTTCAGGGTGCAAACGTAAAGGTGTGTGGTCCACAGACTTTACTTCCAAAGTATATTACATCCTTAGGTGTAGCGGTAGAGACCAATCTTAGAAAGGCACTGGAATGGTGTGATGTGGCCAATATGCTACGAATCCAAAATGAGAGGTTGGATATTAGTTATTTTCCTACCACAAGGGAATATACACAGCAGTTTGGTGTGAATAAAGCTCTGTTGGATAGTTTGGAAAAAGAAATCGTAATTATGCATCCCGGACCTATAAATAGAGGGGTGGAGATTACCAGCGATGTCGCGGATTCAAAACAGTCCATTATACTGAATCAGGTAGAGAACGGTGTGGCAATACGTATGGCCGTAATATATCTATTGGCCTCAAAAATTAAATAATGTAATATGATTTTCGATAAAGATGGAACTACAACTGTAGTATCCCAAGAAAAAATTTCTATTGTTACCTTTCTTCAAAACCTAAAGAAATCCATAGGCAATCTCAAAAACGACAATCTTATTCTTAATCTTTTTTCGTTTGAAAAATTATCAGCTGATGATGTATTGGAGTTCCTTCAAATATCCAATAGTCATAGGAGCAATGGTAAATCTTTTGTAATTGTAACCAACAAAGTGGCTTTTGATGAATTACCGGACGAAATTATAGTTACGCCCACCATTCAAGAAGCTAAGGATATTATTGAAATGGAGGAAATAGAAAGGGATTTAGGATTGTGAAATTAACTGTCTTGGGCTGTTATGCGGCCACACCTAGAACCTTTACCAATCCAACATCACAAATTCTAGAGATAAAAAATCATCTTTTTTTAATTGATTGTGGGGAGGGGACCCAAGTACAATTGAGAAAAAATAAGATTAAATTTTCTCGAATTAAACATATATTCATTTCACATCTACATGGCGATCATTTTTTTGGTCTTCCAGGGCTTATTTCAACCTTTAGGCTATTGGGTAGGGAAAAAGAACTTCATGTATATGGTCCTAAAGGAATTAAAGAGGCGATTACCCTTTTACTAAAATTAGGAGATTCTTGGACCAATTATCCGCTATATTTTCATGAACTAACTTCAAAGGAAAACGAATTAATTTATGAAGATGAAAAGGTTACGGTTACTACGATTCCTTTAGATCATAGGATTTATACCAATGGATTTTTATTTAGGGAAAAAGTAGGACCGCGTAAACTAAATGTTGATGCGGTAGAGAAGTACAAAGTTGATAGGGCATTTTATCAAAACATAAAAGATGGTAAGGATGCTGAGAATGATGATGGTAAGGTAATCCCAAACAAAGAACTTACATTTGACCCGGCCAAACCAAAGTCTTATGCATTTTGTAGCGATACCCAGTATAAACCAGATTTAGTTAAACAACTAGAAGGAGTGGATATGCTCTATCATGAAGCCACATTTTTAGATACGGAAAAAAAGTTAGCCATAAAGACCAAACATACTACGGCTGCCCAAGCCGCTCAAATTGCTAAAAAAGCTAATGTTGGAGGTGTTATACTTGGTCATTATTCTACACGTTATAAATCTATAGAAATGTTTAAAGAAGAGGCGTCTGCTATATTTCCAAAGGTGTATTTGGCAGATGACGGAAAATCATTTGATTTTTAAAAATTTTCCTTGTAGCAAAATTTAATAGAAAAGAGAAACACTTCTTTTATTTTATGCTTTCTTTTCCTGATCTTTGAGTATCTTGTTTTTTTAGATATTTAGATGCAGAAAGACTTAGCAAATTACAGGAAATCTTACGAAAAAAGTGCGTTGTCGGAGGACAGTATATCGGACAATCCATTACAGTTGTTTCAGACTTGGTTTTATGAAGTAGAGCAATCTGATGGATTAGATGAGCCTAATGCAATGACGGTTTCTACCATTGGTTTAGACGGTTATCCTAAAAATAGAGTGGTTTTACTTAAGAAGTATACTCACGAAGGTTTTATTTTTTATACTAATTACCAAAGTGAAAAAGGTAAAGCTATCGCGATGAACCCAAATGTTTGTCTTTCTTTTTTTTGGCCCAATATGGAAAGGCAGATTATTATTAAAGGGAAAGCAGAAAAGATAGCAGAAAATTTATCCGATGGCTATTTTGAATCTCGGCCGGAAGGAAGCAAATTGGGTGCAATTGTGTCCAATCAAAGTACTGTTATAGATTCCAGGGAAACATTGGAAAATAGCCTAAAAAAATTGGAGAAAGAGTATGAAAACAAGGAGATTAATAGACCGGAACATTGGGGTGGCTATCTCGTAAGGCCAATATCCATAGAGTTTTGGCAGGGAAGGCCTAATAGGTTACATGATAGGATTAGATACCGATTGGAAAAGGATTTAAATTGGAAAATGGAGCGATTGGCGCCATAAACAAATTGTTTGGAATGAAGAATTTATTTTTAATGCGTCATGGGAAATCGTCATGGGATTTGAATGTAAATGATCAGGACCGGGCCCTTTCACAAAGAGGTGTCTTTGATGCGCACATGATTGGGGCTAAATTGGCGGAACAAGATTTAGAAATAGATTTTGCTTTTTCCAGTCCCGCAAATAGGGCATTGCATACATCTATGATATGTCTAAAGGAATTAAAACATCCGTTAGAAAAATTAAGTATCACACCTGAAATCTATGATTTCACTGGGAACCAGGTGCTAAATTTCATAAAAGCAGTAGATAATGATTTAAAGGGAATACTACTATTTGGACATAACCATGCCTTTACATATTTGGCTAATATGTTAGGCGATAAACATATAGATAATGTCCCAACTAGCGGTTTTGTTCATATACGTTTTAACGAAACTTCGTGGCACGCTATTAAGAAGGGTAGTACAGTTCAAACCATTTTTCCAAAGCAATTTAAATAATGATGAAATTCAATAACCAGTATATAAACAGGGAGATTAGTTGGTTGTGGTTCAATGACCGTGTTCTTCAAGAAAGTGCGGATAAAAGAGTACCCCTTATTGAGCGATTGCGTTTTTTGGGAATTTTCTCCAATAACTTGGATGAATTCTTTAAAGTGCGTTATGCAACGGTAAAGAGAATTGTGGAGGCAGGGAAAACAGGTAAAAGTGTTCTTGGTGGCGAAAAGGCAAAAGATCTTTTAGAAGAAATTACTCAAATTGTTATTGATCAACAAACTAAAAGTTTGGGAATTTTAAAGCGTATTGAAGACGAACTTGAAGAACAGAATATTTTTATCCTTAAGGAAACTGAACTTAATGAAAGTCAGAAAAGCTTTGCCAAGACTTATTTTCTACAAAATATAAGTCCGCAGTTAATGACGATTATTTTAAATGACCTTACTAGGTTTCCTAACTTAAAGGACACTGCAGCTTATCTGGCAGTGCGCATGCTTATTAAAAATGAAGCAGGAAAAAAAGAAAAGCGCTATGCACTAATTGAAATACCTAAAGGTATAGACCGTTTTGTTGTTTTGCCACAGGAAGGTGAGAAAAATTTTATCATCATTTTAGATGACGTAATAAGATATTGTTTGAATAATATTTTTACCATGTTCGATTATGAATCTATATCCGCCCATATGATAAAAATCACCAGGGATGCGGAATTGGATATGGACAATGATTTAAGCAAGAGTTTTATAGAAAAAATTTCTTCTAGTGTAGAGCATAGAAAAATAAGTGATCCAGTTCGTTTTGTTTACGATAAAAGCATTGGTAAGGACACTTTGTCTTTCCTAAAAGAGAAGATGAACATTGAAGATACAGATAGTGTCATTCCTGGCGGTAGGTACCACAATAGGCGAGATTATATGGGTTTTCCCAGTCTCGGGAGACAAGACTTGTTGTATGACAAGATAAAACCATTACCCGTAAAAGGCCTTAGTGTAGAGGGGAGTATCTTGGAAGATATCGCTAAAAAAGACTATTTACAATATACACCTTACCATACCTTTTCATATATCATTAAATTCCTAAGGGAGGCTGCGCTGGACCCAAAAGTCAAAACTATTAAAATTACGGTATATAGATTGGCAAATGATTCTCAAGTGGCGGCTTGTCTAATAAATGCGGTTAAGAACGGTAAACAGGTTACTGTGCAAATTGAGCTTCAGGCACGTTTTGACGAGCAAGCAAATATTGAGTATGCAGAACAATTACAGGCAGAAGGCGTAAGATTGATTTTTGGTGTACCAGGATTAAAGGTCCATAGTAAAATATGTCTCATTGAGCGTGAAGAAAAAGAAAGTTTAAAACGGTATGGATTTGTAAGTACAGGTAATTTTAATGAATCCACTGCAAGAATATACACAGATTATACGCTCTTCACGGCTCATGATGCTATTTTAAAAGAATTGAACAAGGTGTTCGATTTTTTTGAAACCACCTATAAAATAAATAAGTACAAGCATCTTATTGTGTCCCCACATTATACAAAAAGTACATTTACCAAGTTAATTGACAATGAAATTGCAAATGCAATTGTTGGGAAAGAAGCTTACATCAAAATTAAAATGAACAGTTTTACCTCGTATAAAATGGTAGATAAATTGTATGAGGCCAGTAGGGCAGGGGTGAAAATACAGTTAATCGTTAGGGGAATATGTTGTTTGGTGCCGGGAGTAAAAGGGATGAGTGAAAATATTGAGGCTATAAGTGTAGTAGACAAATTTTTGGAGCACACAAGATTATTCGTATTTGCCAATGAAGGTAATCCAAAGGTGTATATCTCATCAGCGGATTGGATGACTAGAAATTTAGATTATAGAGTTGAAGTTGGTTGTCCTATCTATGATGAGGATATAAAGCAGGAGCTTATAGATACTTTTGAAATTTGTTGGAAAGATAACCTAAAAGCACGTGTTTTTTCCGAGAAGCAGGACAACGCTTATCGTAAGGTGAAAGGTGCAGAATATAGGTCCCAATTCGCAACATATGATTATTATCTAAAAAAAATGGAGGAATAGATATTGTATCATTGCCCGATAATCAGTTACTATATTATTGATATTAACCGTGTATAGTTTCTGATTTACTTAGGTCCTTCATTATTTTGGCTTCATAATCCAAAAGCTCTTGCCATTTTTTATCTACCTCTTCCCGATCACCATATTTACGGGCAAAATTCAAGAACATGGTATAATGTCCAGCTTCGCTGATCATTAGTTTATGATAAAACTCGGCTAATTTTTTATCAGGTAGTTGTTCGGATAATAATTTAAATCGTTCGCAACTACGTGCCTCGATCAGAGCGGCATATAGTAAGCGATGCACCAACTGCGTAGTTCTGCTTCCTCCTTTCGGGAAAAATTTTAAAAGTTCAATCACATAATAGTCTTTTCTATCCCTGCCTAAGGTATTTCCACGAGCTACGATTAAATCATGGACCATTTTAAAATGCCCCATTTCCTCACGTGTTAGCGCTACCATTTCATCTACGAGCTCTGTGTATTCGGGAAATGAAACAATTAAAGAAATTGCCGTACTTGCTGCTTTCTGTTCGCAGAAAGCATGATCGGTTAAGATTTCATCAATATTTTTTTCTACAATGTTTACCCACCTAGGATCAGTTGGTAATTTTAGACCCAGCATTTGTCCCATTAAATCTATTTTTTTAACGTTTCCTTTTCTTCTTTAAACAACAAAAATAAGGCATTATGACTTTTAATAATTATTTTTGAATACAGACTACTACAACATATCCTGAATGGAGATAAGTGAAGAATTATTAAAAGTACTTTCATTATACACTGAGCAATCGGGGTTGACTTGGTTAAATCAAAGAATAGAGAAATTGGCATCCGAAAAATCGGCTAGGGATTTGTTCATGACCTATAGTCTTTTGGCTTCTAAGTTTAATGCCGATTCGATAGCCAATGTTGATTTAAAGTCCGATACAATTACATATATAAAATCTCAAAATGCCAACTACCTGCAAGTTGCTAGAATATATTTATTGGTAAGGGCATTGGAAATAGATGAGGATTTTTATGGTCCTAAAGTGGCCAATATTATTCAGGTAGCCGATACAGGAGAGCTAGTCACATTTTTAAAATTCTTGGTGTTATTGCCGCATCCAGAGCGTTATAAAGCAACGGCCGTGGAGGCATTACGTACGAATGTCGCCACCGTTTTTGATGCCATAACATTGCACAATCCGTATCCGGCAAAGTATTTTAATGACCAGCAATGGAATCAAATGTATTTGAAAGCTGCATTTATGGAGCGTGACCTTTCTTTGATATTATCGGTTGACGATAGGGGTAATAAGGATTTAACAAGGATTATATCTGATTATGCACATGAACGATGGGCGGCATCAAGAAAGATAGATCCATTATTTTGGAGGCCGGTATCCAAATTTATGAACGACCAATTGCTAGAGGATATGCAGCATTTGTTTTCTAGTGATAATATAATTGAACAACGAGCAGCAGCTTTATGTTGTTATCACTCAAATAATAGCAATGCAAAGGAACTTTTAAACAATCATAACGTTTTAAAGGAAAACATAGAGACAAATAAACTAACCTGGAATACAATTAAGGAATAAGAAAATGGAAGATAAGTTGATGATTATAGACCCTCATGTACACATGAGTTCACGGACTACAGATGATTATGAGGCTATGGCCGCTGCAGGTGTAGTAGCAGTTATAGAGCCTTCTTTTTGGTTGGGTCAACCTAGAACTCAAGTTGGTTCTTTTCAGGATTATTTTAGCAGTTTGGTTGGTTGGGAGCCGTTTAGGGCGAGCCAGTTTGGGATTAAGCATTATTGCACTATTGGCTTAAACTCAAAAGAGGCCAATAATGAAGCTTTAGCAGAGCAGGTGATAGATTTATTGCCATTGTATTTACATAAGGAGAATGTAGTGGCCATTGGTGAAATAGGGTATGATGACCAAACTCCAGCTGAGGACAAGTACTTTAGACTGCAATTAGATCTGGCAAAGGAATTAGATATGACAGTGCAGGTGCATACACCTCACAGAGATAAAAAAGCAGGAACCATAAAAAGTATGGAGGTATGTTTAGAGCATGGTCTAGATCCTGCGAATGTAATAATTGACCATAATAATGAGGAAACTGTAAAGGAAGTTTTAGACCGTGGCTTTATTGCCGCCTTTACGATTTACCCTAAAACAAAAATGGGTAATGAGCGTATGGTGGAAGTAGTAAGAAAGTTTGGTAGTTCTAATATTATTGTGGATAGTTCTGCCGATTGGGGTGTGAGCGATCCTCTGGCTGTGCCAAAAACAGCTTCTTTAATGCTTAAAAGAGGAATTCCAAAAGATGATATCATAAAAACATGTTATCAAAACGCTTTGGATGCCTTTAGCAAAAACGGAAAAATGAAGGAAGAGCACTGGTTAAAGCCAAATGGTATAGACCAATCGCAATTATTCAATGATAATAGCGTTTTAAGAGGGCAATCACCGAGAATAGATTCGGATCAAATAACCTAACATGAGGGAGAAAATCATGGGTTTTGCAAGATTGGCAAGACCTGCGAACTTACCCACAGCGGCCGCTGATATTTTGGCAGGAATAGCCATAAGCCTTGCTTTAGGGAAATTACCCATTATGGAGCATTTCCTTGACAATGTATCTCAAGTGCTATGGTTGATATTTGCATCTGTAGTTTTATATGCTGGTGGTGTAGTATTTAATGATGTTTTTGATGCTAAGTTAGATGCGATAGAAAGGCCAGAAAGAGCAATACCAAGTGGTTTGATTTCTATCAATGAAGCTATTATTTGGGGTACCTTATTACTGGGATTAGGAATCTTTTTTGCTTTTAATGTTACTTTTATAAGTGGTTTATTGGCTATAGTCTTGGTCGGAGCCATCTTAATATATGATGCTATTGCTAAAAGCCATTCTTTTTTTGGTCCTTTGGTTATGGGGATTTGTAGAGGACTGAATTTAATTCTAGGCATGTCTATAATAAATCGACTGGACTTATGGTGGGTTGCAGTAGTACCAGTGATATATATTTTTGCAATTACATTAATTAGTAGGGGAGAAGTGCATGGGAATAATAAAAACCATATTTTATTGGCAGGAATTCTATATGTTATAGTGGTAATGTCAATAGGGATTGTTAGTCTTATTAAAACGGAAAGTATAGCAATTTTATCACCTTTCTTACTGGTATTTACAATTCTTATTTTTCGTCCTTTAATAATTGCTTACCGTGAGAATTCTCCGAAAAATATAAAAAAAGCGGTAATGGCAGGGGTATTGTCCTTAATTGTGATGGATGCCTGTTGGGCAGTAGGATTTTCAAATTGGTATTTGGGTCTGGCTGTTTTATTACTTTTACCTTTATCTATTTTATTATCAAAATTGTTTGCAGTAACCTAGTCGTATGGAATTAAAACCTATTAAGCAATCATTTGCAGTTCAATATAATTATCAGCTACATTTCACTAAAGGTCTGTTCACTTTAGAAAATTCTCTATTTCTTAATATTATTAAAGAATATAAGAATAATGAGGCTGTAAAATTGTTGTTTGTTATAGACAATGGTGTTGCGGAGAATCATCCTGATTTGCTTGCTCAAATTTCAAGCTATTGTTCGAATAATAAAAGTCACTTGGCACATACTCAAAGTATTGTTATGGATGGAGGTGAGCAGTGTAAAAACAGTTCTAAGTATGTTGATATTGTTTTAAAGGGAATTAATGAAAATGCCATTTGTAGACATTCTTTTGTAGTCGCTATTGGTGGTGGTGCTATCATCGATATGGTAGGTTATGCTGCAGCTATTGCACATAGAGGAGTTAAATTAATTCGAATACCTACTACAATACTTTCACAAAATGATTCTGCCGTGGGAGTTAAGAATAGTGTAAATATATTCAAGAAAAAAAACTTCTTAGGAACATTTGCCCCGCCTTATGCTATTATTAATGACAATGATTTTTTGGCTACCTTGGAACAACGTGATTGGATTTCAGGTATTGCAGAGGCTATAAAAGTAGCTTTGATCAAAGACGATAACTTTTTCAAATATATCGCCGATAATGCACTAGCATTAAAAAATAGGGAACACGAACCTATGCAACATGTAATCTATAAATGTGCGGAAATGCACATGCACCATATTTCCCGAGGTGGTGATCCTTTTGAATCAGGCTCGTCAAGACCCTTGGATTTTGGACATTGGGCGGCTCATAAAATGGAATACATGACCAATTACCAATTGCGACATGGTGAGGCAGTTGCCAAAGGAATTGCGTTAGACGTAACTTATGCTCATTTAATAGGCTTACTTTCAGAATCTGATTTAGAATCAATATTAAGGGTAATGACTACCATAGGTTTTGATTTGACTTTACCCTTAAAATCAGAAACTGAAGTAGAAAGTTTATTGGCTGGGATAGAGGAGTTTCGTGAGCATTTGGGTGGCGAACTAACTATTACGTTAATTTCTGAAATAGGCACAAAACATGATGTGCACGAAATAGATTTGGTATTAATGGCCCAAGCTATAGAAAAACTCAATCATCATTTAGCCATAAATTAATAGAATTATGCTTATTGATAATACCTTTCAACTTTCCTATTGCACTAACATACATCCTGGACAAGATTGGGAAAGTACTTTTAATAGTTTAAAGGAATATGTCCCCGGAATAAAAAAAATGGTTTCTCCAGATGCACCTTTCGGGCTTGGACTTAGATTATCTAATAAGGCGAGTGAAGAACTTTCTGAGGGAAATGAAATGGCCGATTTTCAAAATTGGTTGAAGGATAACCATCTTTATATTTTTACCATGAATGGTTTTCCTTATGGTAATTTTCATGATGAACGGGTTAAAGATGATGTTCATAAACCAGATTGGACTACAAAAGAAAGATTGGCATATACCCAAAGATTGTTTAGGCAATTGGCAGTCTTGGTACCGCAAGGATTGTCCGGTGGAATTTCCACATCGCCAATTAGTTATAAATATTGGCATAAGACAGATGAAGACAAGGATAAAGCTTTTGCAACTGGTGCGGAACATATGCTTCTAGTGGCCCAGCAACTCTATAATTTAGAACAAGAAACGGGAACATATCTTCATTTAGATATTGAGCCCGAACCTGATGGATTATTGGAGAACAGTGATGAGGTTCTTTCTTTTTACGAGGATTATCTTATTCCAATTGGTGTGAAAATGCTTAGCGAATTATTGGATTTGTCGGACTTGGAAATAGAAAATCTTATCAAACGATATATTACTGTTTGTTATGACGTATGCCACTTTTCTTTAGCTTATGAGGAACCAGAGGATACCTTTGCAAAATTTAAGTCGGCAAACATTAAAACCGGTAAAATACAAGTAAGTGCTGCTCTTAAAATCCTTTTTAATGGTAAGAATGATGAAGAAGTATGGAATTTATTAACCCGGTTTAATGAGCCCACGTATTTACATCAGGTTACAGAAAAAGTAGGTTCAAACGTAAAAACGTATAATGATTTGCCACAAGTTTTAGAAAACAGAAGTTCCTATAAAGAATTAAGGGCCCATTTTCATGTCCCTATTTTTTTAGAGCAATTTGGAGCTTTACACTCTACCCAAGACCATATTTTAAAAACACTTTCTTATTTAAAAGGAAATCCCGTCTCAGAACATTTAGAAATAGAGACCTATACATGGGATGTTTTGCCTAAGGAATTAAAAGAAGACTTATCCGTTTCCATAATCCGAGAAATAGAATGGCTTAAGAACCATCTCTAGTAAGTCGGTATTATAAGTTATAATAGATTATGAAAAAGACCGTGGTAATTAATGTTGTAGGACTTACAAAAAGACTCATTGGGGAACATACACCTTTTATTAAATCCTTTTTAGAAAAGAATACCCTGTCTTATATAAAGCCTGTATTACCTGCTGTTACTTGTTCGGCGCAATCTACATACTTAACGGGTAAGTGGCCAAATAAACATGGTATAGTAGGGAATGGCTGGTACTTTAAGGATGAATGCGAAGTAAAGTTTTGGCGGCAATCTAATAAATTGGTACAACAACCAAAAATATGGGATGCTCTTAAAGCAAAAAATAAAGCATTTACCTGTGCCAATCATTTTTGGTGGTACAATATGTATTCCAATGCGGATTATAGCGTTACACCGCGCCCAAATTATTTAGCGGATGGTAGAAAGATTCCTGATATCTATTCGCATCCGGCAGAATTGAGAGATGAACTTCAAAGTAAATTGGGAACTTTTCCTCTGTTTGAATTCTGGGGTCCAAAGACAACCATAAATTCCTCTAAGTGGATTGCGGATGGGGCTATTTATACAGACATAAAACATAACCCTACGCTTACCTTAATTTATTTACCACATTTAGATTATAATTTACAACGTCACGGTTTGGACTTTGATATTATCTCCAAAGATCTTAATGAGATAGATGAGGAAATAAAAAAATTGGTTACCCATTACCAAAAGCCGGATACCAATATTATACTGTTGTCCGAATATGGAATTACAAATGTAAACAGACCAATACACTTAAATCGCATCTTAAGAAAAGAAGGGTATTTAGCGATACGTGTGGAAAGGGGCTTGGAATTGTTAGATGCAGGTGAAAGTGATGCTTTTGCTGTTGCGGACCATCAAATAGCTCATGTTTATATTAAAGATCAGGTTAACACAGAAGCTGTTAAGCAACTGATAATGAATGCCCCAGGCGTAGAAAAAGTACTTTCCGGTAATGATATTGCTAAAGAAAATTTAGATCATGAAAGATGTGGGGATTTGGTAGTTGTCGCGGACAAAGATTCATGGTTTACCTATTATTTTTGGTTAGACGATGCCGTTGCGCCAGATTATGCCCGTATGGTAGATATTCACAAAAAGCCAGGCTATGACCCTGTTGAGATGCTGACCGATCCTAATGACAAATTGGTTATGGCAAAAGTAATTGGCAAACTGATTAAAAAGAAACTCGGCTTTAGAACGGTAATGAATATTATTCCGTTGGATGCTTCTTTGGTAAAAGGATCTCATGGTAGGATTCCTGAGGATAAAGATGATTTTCCTATTTTCATAACAAACCAAAATTTAGTCGCTAATAAAGAAAATATAGTAGCCACTGATGTTTTTGATCTGCTTGAAGATCACATATTAAACTAAGTATTTATGAAGCAATTGTTTAAATTTATTGGAATTTTATTTACGGTGTTATTCGCACTCGGGGCTATCGTACAATACAATGATCCAGATTCTTTTTTGTGGATTATAATCTATGGTATTGCCGCCGTACTTTCTATTTTGTTTGTCATGGATAAACTTAAGTTGTTTGTTTCAATAGTAGCAGGTGTGCTATGCTTGATAGGTTTTATTTTTTTATATCCGGCAGATTTTCAAGGTTTTGATTTAAATGATGGGGATATTAAAACGGTAGAGCTAGGTAGGGAAGCTTTTGGCTTATTAATAATAGGTTTGGCGATGTTTGTTTATGCTTTTCGCATAAAACGCTCCTAGAGCTTTAAATCAAACTCTTGTATTAAAATATCTATTGCAGGGTTCTTTTCCCTAAGCTTTTGGTATTTTTCTTCTGGTGTAAAAGCAAACTTTTTAGCACTGCTTTCATTTACGGAAATGTCCAATTGAATAAAATGGTTATTAAGCTTTTCACGAAGATAATTCATGAGTTCAAAATTTCCCCGTTCTATTTCTTTTTTCATGGTGCTATTGGGCAGCTCAATACAAATGGTATGGTCGTCCTTTAGTTTTGGCACATCTGTATTAAGGTTTGATGCCAATATTTTTTGCCCTTTTTCATCAATTTTATGCACAAAATCATTCCAGTGTTGTTCTAATTGTTCTTGAGTAAATGGGTCTTTTGGTAAATCGTTTTCGTCGATTACAACCTCAATTTTATTTAGCTCGTGCTGCTTTTTAGCTTTTAAGCTTGAAATAGATAGTCCAGATACCCTTTTTACAGGGGCCTTAATATCAATTTTTGTATTAATTGGTTCTTCTTCAACAATCGTTTCCGTTACTTCTTTTGAATCGGACACGTGATCTTTAGTGTTTTTCGTTTCAACCTCTTGACTAATAGGTTCTGGTGTGGTGGGTAAATTTATTTCCTCAACATCCTCTTTTTTGAATTTATTCTCTGATTCTGCAAGTACATTGGGGCTGGGTTCCGATTCAACCTTTGGCGTAGTTACTTTATCAGTAGATTTTAGAATATTTTTATAAAACGCGGCAGGCGCAATAAAATCTATAGTCTTATTTTGAAGGGCTATAGATTCAGGATTTTTTTTTTCTCCATCAAAATCGATAGAGGCAAGTTTCATCAAGGTAAGTTCTACAAGTAAGCGTTGGTTTTTACTTGTTTTATATTTTAAATCACAATCGTTGGCCATATCCAGCCCTTTTAAAAGAAAACTGTTGGATGTTTTTTGGGATTGTTCTTTATATTGTTTTTTAGCGGCCTCACCCACCTCTAACAGTTCAATGGTGTCAGGATGTTTACAAACCATTAAATCCCTAAAATGGGATGCCAAACCGGCAATAAAGTGATGCCCATCAAATCCCAAGGATAAGGTCCTGTTGAACAGTATAAGTAATTGTGGAATATTATGGGATAATATTAAATCGGTCGCTTCAAAATAAGTGTCGTAATCTAATACATTCAGATTCTCGGTTACTGCCTTTCTGGTGAGTTCCTTTCCGGAGAAACTTACCACTCGGTCAAAAATGGATAGAGCATCACGCATGGCTCCATCTGCTTTCTGGGCAATAATGTGAAGTGCATCCTCTTCGGCTTGTATACCTTGGTTTTCCGCAATGTATTTTAAGTATTCTGCAGCATCTTTAACGGTAATTCGTTTAAAATCGAAAATTTGACAACGAGAAAGAATCGTTGGAATAATTTTGTGTTTCTCTGTTGTGGCTAAAATAAAAATTGCATGCTTTGGGGGTTCTTCCAAAGTTTTTAAAAAGGCATTGAAAGCAGACTGAGATAGCATGTGTACCTCATCAATAATATATACCTTGTATTTCCCAACTTGAGGGGGAATACGAACTTGGTCTATTAAGCTTCTAATATCATCTACCGAGTTATTGGAAGCCGCATCCAACTCAAAAATATTAAAAGAAAAATCTTCATCCTCACTTTCCGTACCGTCAGAATTTATCTGTTTGGCAAGAATACGGGCACAAGTAGTCTTACCTACACCTCTGGGCCCACAGAATAATAATGCTTGTGCTAAATGATTTTGGTCTATGGCATTTTGGAGCGTATTGGTAATGGCCTGCTGCCCTACAACATCCTTAAATGTTTGAGGTCTATATTTACGTGCCGATACAATAAATGGTTCCAAAGCTTTTTACATTTAGTACAAGTACAAATATAAAAATAGCGGTGTATTCTACGGGCTATTTAAAACAGAGATCATCCTTAGTTATCAACAATTGCAGTACCTTTACACCCAGCAGGCTGCCTTATCGCGGTTTGTTCCTTTTTAGGGACAGAACGAGGAAAGTCCGGACACCATAGTACAGTATAGCGGGTAACGCCCGTCCGCCGAGAGGTGAGGACAAGTGCAACAGAAAGCAAGTACAGTTCGGCTGTAGTGAAACCAGGTAAACTCTATACGGTGAAACGTCATGTAAATCGGTGTTTGAGGGTTGTACGCCCAAGCCGAAGGGTAGGCGGTTAGAGCCTTTGGGTAACTAAAGGCATAGATAAATGATAAGGGTTCGTGGAAACGAAAACAGAATCCGGCTTATGGCCTGCTATTTTTTATCTTTTTTGCAAATAACCAATTCCTTCAACTTGTTTTAAAAAGTTAGGTTTAATGCTATGGATGAAAATGGTTCTAAAAAAATAAAGAAACCTTGGCCAACTAAAGATGCCATGGTACAAATCTATAACTTGAATCTCTGGGGAGGTAATGACTCTGTTTTTTATTCGGGAATTGGTTCTCATCATCCGGAACTAATTGATCCATATATAGAGGTTGTCAGTTCATTTTTAACCTCGTTTGAAAGCCCACCTATAGTTTGTGATTTGGGCTGTGGAGATTTTAATGTTGGTAAGGAACTGGTTAAACATGCCAAGAAATATATTGCGGTAGATATAGTCCCAGGCCTAATTGCTAACAATAAAATTAAATTTAAGGATGAGAACCTAGAATTTCTTTGTTTGGATATTGCAGTTGATGATTTACCATCTGGAGATTGCGCTATCGTAAGACAAGTGCTTCAACATGTGTCCAATGCCGAAGTTCACCGTATTTTGAAAAAATTGATGCATTACAAATATGTGATTATCACCGAGCATATACCTAAAGGTGATTTTATTCCAAATAAGGACATTATTTCCGGTCAAGGAATTAGATTAAAAAAACAAAGTGGTTTAAATATAAGGAGCGCACCTTTTAGTTTTCAGGTGAAGGAGGAACAACAATTAATGGCCGTAGAAATAAATAATGGAAAGGAAGTTATTGTTACTACGCTGTATCAAACATATTAATTTTATTAATATTGTTAAGGCCGATAAACATGAAGATACCTATGTAATTCCCAATATTTCATTATAAGTATTTATTTCAGACTTATGAAATTTCTTAAATTTTGTTTTAAGGATTTAAATAAACGTACCATAAGATATTTAGTTTTTATGATTTATAGTTAGTAGAGAAACTAATGAAAATGTCACAAAATTTTAACAAAAATCAAATCGTTTTTTCTTAGGAATAATAAGACTGTAAAACTTTGTCTATGGTGGCAACTACCTTTTCTGCATCATTTTTTGTAAAACAAAGAGGTGGCTTAGTCTTAAGGACATTATCATGAAAACCATCGGTACTAATTAAAATGTTTCTTTTTCTTAGTTCATTTTTAATATGATTTGCTAAAGCGGTATCTGGTAGTTTAGTATGTTGTTTTACTATTTCTACCCCGAGAAATAAGCCAGAACCTCGAACATCACCAATACAAGGATATTTGAGAACTAATTCTTTTAAAAGTAATTTATAATAACCACCAACAGTTTTGGCATTCTCCTGTAAATTTTCTTCTTCAATTACATTTAAAACGGCGTTGGCAATGGCACATGAAACTGGGTTACCGCCAAAAGAGCTAAAAAATTCAACTCCTTTTTCAAAAGATGCCGCAATTTCATTGGTACAGACCACAGCGCCCATAGGGTGACCGTTGGCAATAGGTTTCCCTAAAATGACGATATCTGGTAGAACACCCTGTGCTTCATAACCCCAAAAATAATCACCAAGTCTACCGAAACCTGTTTGGACTTCATCGCTAATACAAATGCCACCTTGTTTTCTTATGGCTGGATAAACTACTTGTAAATATCCTTGCGCTAAAGGCACCTGGCCGGCACAGCCAACTATAGGTTCGCTAATGAAAGCTGCAATAGGGTTTTTAGAGTTCGAGATTTGATGTACTGCTTCTTGCCCATAAAGCTTTCCTGGATTTTGATTTTTTGTTGTGTATTTGCCTTTGTAAGTATCAGGTATGGCCGTTTTTATAATATATTCTTTTTGTCCTTGACCTTTTGGATTATTAAACTTGTAATCACTAATATCTATTGATGATTGGGTATTTCCGTGATATCCAGTTTCCATAACCATAATATCTTCAAAACCAGTATGATATTTGGCCAATCTTATTGCTAGATCACTAGCGGCACTACCAGAATTCACAAAAAACACTTTGTTCAAAGTTTTTGGAAACTTTGATAATAAATGTTCTGAATACGCAGCAAGTTCATCATAAACATATCGCGTATTTGTATTTAATTTAGCCATTTGCCTTTGGCCGGCTTCTACAATTTTTGGATGTGAGTGCCCAACATGTGGTATGTTATTATAGGCGTCTAGAAAAGTATTTCCGAAAGCATCATACATAAATTGAAATGCGGAACTCACCATATAAATGGGTTCTTCGTAACTTATAGATAGCAATGGGCTAATATGTTGATGTCTTTTTAAAATGACTTTATCTAATTTGGGTAATTCATCTATCTTATAACCTGTTACTTGCTTAAAGCTATTTTTGACGAGTATTGGATTTATTTCCAACCAACGATAAATCATTTCCCATGCCAATTTTTCACTAACGGCGGCATAAGTGTTACTAGGGTCTGTGTTTTTTGCATGGGCAGAATTACAGACACTAATACAAAGCCTAGCGGCAATTAAGTAATACAATACATCAATTTCTTTTTCCTCTAACGGTAAAACTTTATGATACGATTCTAAAATAATACATGCCCATTCCAAAGGGTTTTCCTTGTCATAACATCCATAGGTTATGGCAATAGCCACTTCATTTACCAGAAAAGAATAGGCAATGTCGCCAAAATCTATGAGTCCAGAAATAGCTTCATCTTGCACTAAAATATTCCATTCATTGGCATCATTATGTATTAGCTGTTTTCGTAATTCAGGAAAATAAGGTCTTACAACTTCATCAAACTTTAGAAAGAAGTACCTGATAATATTACGGTCCTTTGTATTGGTAATAGCATCTAGATATTGTTTGTTCAATTCAAGATGTTGAATATCCCATTCCCAGACTCTGGATTTAATAACGTAATTATTAAAATTTTGTAGTTTAAGGTCTAATATCGCCAAAAATGAACCTAAGGATTTGAATAAATTTTTAGTATGTTTTACGTTACCTAAAAACTCCCCCTCCAAAAAAGAAAGCATACGGCAAACTTGCCTCTTTTCATTAATAATTTGGGATTTTACAAAAGCGCCATCCTTATACGAAAGAGGAGTAGGGTAGTAATTATTTTCAATTTCCTTCAAAAATAATAGCACTTCATTTTCAGCTGTCACTAATTCGTATAGTTCCTGAGTATAATTGTAAGTCTTGAAAATGTATTTATTGTTGGCAGTGGTAACAAGATAGTTTATGTTGTCATAGCCATTAAGCTTTTTACTGTCAACTTTTGAAAACCCAAATTCATTTTCTAAAAAACTATTCAAAACATATATGTTAAAGGTTTGGAAGGGATTTTAATATTTCTTCTAAGTGGTTGTTATTTCTGGCTTTGTTTTTTGTTTTTATTTTAAACTAAATTCTTTGGAATTTCATTGGTTAATGTGATTGTTAAATGATAAATCGTACGAATAGTTTAATCTTTAAAAAAGCTAAATACACTCCCACCATATTTACGGGAATCTTTAAAATAAGGTAGGTCTTCCAAATTGGTGTTTTTGGAATGTTCAATAATTAATACACCATCTGGCAACAGGAGGTTTTTTCTAAAGACAATTTCCGGAATTTTCGCAAAATCCTCTACGTCCATATCATAAAAAGGATCTGCAAAAATAATATCAAAGGTTTCCGTATTACGTTCTAAAAAAGTGAACACATCACTTTTTAAGGTTCTTATACCCATTTCTAGGGTTTTGGATGTTTTATCTATATAGGTAATACAACCCATATGAACATCCACCGACAGTAGTTCTTCAACTCCTCTTGAAGCAAACTCATAACTTATGTTTCCTGTTCCGGCAAAAAGGTCCAGTACTTTTAAGTCGGGGAAATAATAACTATTGTTAAGGATATTAAACAGTGCTTCTTTGGCGATATCCTTTGTAGGGCGTACCGGTAGTTTTTTTGGTGCCATTAAATGGCGGCCTTTATGTTTTCCAGATATTATACGCATTTACAAGGCATTTAGTACGGTAAAGTCAATTGTTTCCACCTGCGCTTCACCAAGTTTTACTTGTTGGGGAGAAGGTGGTACAAAGACTCCTATATTTTTGATATACTTGTAACAGAGTTTAAAAACTGGTTCATCTTCCTCAATAGCCCCAAAAAGTTTCACGGCAATGTTTTCTGTATCTAAATTTAGCTGTTCTAAGACAAAAAGAAGGTAATAGGCAAAATCTTCCTTTGTGTCAAAAATAAAGCTATTGTACAATTGTAATTTGCGCTGGGAAATTACGGTAATATCCATTTGACGTTTGCCCACATGCACATAACAAATAGGTTCTTTTTCATAGGCATAAAGGTCTAGCAAAGACTGTATAAGCACAGTTCCATTATGGAGATAGGTGAATTCTCCGTAAATCTCATAGAGGTAATTGTTTATGTTCATATAGGGGACATAAACATTGATCATTTCATGACTATCCAATTCATCATATGCTAACTCATCGTTGGCTAAAATGGCTGTGTTATATTTTAGGTATTGTGTTAGTGTATCTGCCTTAAAAAGTGATTTAGGTACTAACCCAAATAAGGTATTTCGATGCACCACAACAACATCGTCAAATTGTTGTTCTACTAAATTATGTTTATGAAATAGTTTTTCTAGTTCAATTTTGGTTGTTATTGGGTTTAATTCCTCTTTGAAGAGCAGATTTTCGGATAGAATTATTTTGTGAGACACTGTATCGGCCACACAAAAAGAAAGTCCATTCAAGCTAACCTGAATGGACAATTTCTTAAAATTCTTATCAGCTATATCTAAGCCTTTATTGGTCTGTCTTTTTATCATAAATTGATGGCCAGTTACCACTGGTACTAACTTCGTCTAAAGAACCAACTATTATGGAGGGTCCATTAACCTCTTCAACGCTCATATGTGCATTTTCACGTGCCAGCAAGTCTTTTGGCTGGTCGTATAGAACAACACTTTTATCAACCTTTACTTGAAAAACAGGGGCTTTATAACCACTCTTTTCAATAATGTCAGATTTCATAGTAAATTTTTCACCGCCTGGTGCAGTAGGAACCAATGCCAAGTCTTTATATCTTGAATCACTTTTAAACAATGAATCTTTTACAGAGACAAAACCCAGCGTATCAATTATTTTTACTTCTTTTAATAAATCAATTTGATAAGTTTCATCAAATTCCATAAAAGAAGAATCCCTCTGCTGAGTGATAACATAATTACCGGTATCAATGAACTTGATCAAACTTGGAAAATCATTTGCATATTTACCATTAACGGTTTTGTAAGCCTCTTGAGAGTTTTTGATATCTTTTAATTTGGCAATTACTTGTCCAAAACGTTCTTCCTTAACTTTTTGGAATTCAATAGGTCCGGTAACCGAATTATAAATAAGGTACCCTAATCCAATACAAGCAATCCAAAGTACAATCTGTATTATGGTCTTCATTTCGTAAGTGTTAATTTAATTTAGTGGTTGTCACAAATCTACAATTTTTTTTTAATCGCAAAAGTTTTTGCCCTAAAAATCCTCGTTATATTTGACACCACATGAAACCAATTACATCCATAGTATTTTATAAAGAGTTAAAAACCAAGTTTCCACATGTTCCTACGGTAATACAAGAACTGGCTTTAGAAAAGTTAGCCAACTTTATTTTGTCCAAAAAAAAAGATGAAGTTTTTTTGTTAAAAGGCTTCGCAGGTACCGGAAAAACTACCTTGGTTGGTACTTTAGTAACTAGTTTATGGAAAACTGGTATGAAATCTGTGTTAATGGCACCTACGGGTAGAGCGGCAAAAGTAATGTCTAACTATTCCAAAACACAAGCATTTACAATACATAGAAAAATATACTTCCCAAAAAAACAGAGCGGGGGAGGGGTGCAATTTGTACTTGCACCCAATAAGCACCGCGACACTTTGTTTATAATTGATGAAGCTTCTATGATCCCTGATACTCCCGCTGATTCTAAACTTTTTGAAAATGGATCTTTACTTGACGATTTGATGATGTTTATTTATTCCGGGCATAATTGTAAGCTTCTCTTAATTGGGGATACCGCCCAGCTACCACCGGTTCATTTACAGTTGAGTCCGGCTTTGGATGCGAACAAGTTAGCCTTAAACTATAATAAAGAAGTAGAAGGGTTGGAATTGAACGAGGTAGTAAGACAGGCGGAAGATTCCGGTATCCTAGTGAATGCTACTCTGCTTAGGGAACAATTGCAAAGTAATTTTTATGATGATTTTAAGTTTAACGTAGATCCATATCATGATATAGTACGCTTAATAGATGGTCATGAAATACAAGAGGCTATAGATGAATCCTACTCTCAAAACGGAAAGGAGGAAACAGCACTTATTGTCCGTTCAAATAAAAGAGCGAATTTGTATAATCTAAATATTAGGGAACGTATCTTGTTTTTAGAGAACGAGCTTGCCGCAGGTGATTTTATGATGGTGGTTAAAAATAATTACTATTGGTTAAAACCTAATACGGAAGCTGGGTTTATTGCGAATGGGGACATTATTGAAATATTGGAAATATTTAACTTTAAAGACTTATATGGGTTTAAGTTTGCCGAGGTAAAAGTGCAAATGGTAGATTATCCTAATATGCAACCTTTTGAAACCGTGTTGTTATTAGATACCATAAAAGCGGAATCACCTTCGTTGTCGTATGAAGATGGCAACAGATTATACCAAGAAGTAATGAAAGATTATGCCAACGAGAAATCGAAATATAAAAAGTTTCTTGGTGTAAAGAACAACAAGTATTTTAATGGACTTCAGGTTAAATTCTCGTATGCTATCACTTGCCACAAATCTCAAGGTGGTCAATGGAATACTGTTTTTGTAGAGCAACCCTATTTACCTAATGGTATAGACAAAGAGTACCTACGTTGGTTATATACAGCAGTAACCAGAGCTAAGGAAAAGTTATATTTAATTGGCTTTAAGAGCGATTTTTTTGTTGAATAGGAAAAGGCTATTTTAGTACAAAATAACCATTTTTGAATCGGTATAGCTACCCTTGGTAAGATGCATCGTATTAAATTATATAAACTTTATTCATGACTTCTGAAACAGTGATTAGTATTTTTTTAGGTGTGGGGCTGGCGGCATCTGTAGGCTTTAGGGTTTTTTTACCCTTGTTCGCACTTAGTCTTGCATCATATTTTGATGTTTGGACACTCAATGATAACTGGGAATGGATAGGAAGTTTAGCAGCGGTAATAACATTAGGTGTTGCTACTATTGTGGAAATATTTGCATATTTTATTCCGTGGGTAGACAACCTCTTGGATAGTTTTGCAATTCCCTTGGCGGCGATAGCTGGTACAGCAGTAATGGTATCCACAGTTGCAGATTTAGATCCAGTGGTAACCTGGTCTTTAGCTATAATTGCTGGCGGAGGTACTGCAACGGCCATCAAAGGGGCGGGCGCAACCGGGAGATTGGCATCTACAGCGACTACAGGAGGTTTGGCAAATCCTGTAATGGCAACCGTTGAGACGGGCACTGCGGCAGTCGTAACAGTTGCCTCTATTTTTGCTCCTATTCTTGCAGCTGTCTTGGTAATTATCATTTTATTTGTCATTTTTAGAATTTATAGAAGTTTAAGACCTAAAACCAAAACATAACAAGTGAAGATAATTGCAATGATTCCGGCCAGGTATGCAGCATCTAGATTTCCGGCAAAACTTATGCAGGACCTATCTGGTAAACCTGTAATTGTCCGTACTTATGAGGCTGCTGTAAACACAAGACTGTTTGATGCCGTTTATGTGGTAACGGATAGTGCTATAATCCATGAGGCTATAACTAGAGAAGGTGGTTTGGCAATTATGAGCAAAAAGGAACATGATTGTGGAAGTGATCGGATAGCGGAAGCGGTTACGAATATGGATGTGGATATCATTGTAAACGTGCAGGGTGATGAACCTTTTACGGACCGTGAGAGTTTGGCAGGTGTTATGGAAGTTTTTAAAAGTGATGTAGATAAGGAAATTGACTTAGCTTCTTTAATGGTAAAAATTACAGATGAAGAAGAAATCAATAATCCCAATACGGTAAAGGTAATTGTGGATAATAGAAATTTCGCCCTCTATTTTTCTAGATCACCAATTCCTTACGCAAGGGCCAAAAGTGAAACTACGGTTTATTACAAGCACAAAGGAATCTATGCATTTAGAAAAAGAGCCTTAATGGATTTTCAAAGATTACCTATGTTACCGTTAGAAGCAACCGAAAAGATTGAAGCTATCCGATATTTGGAATACGGTAAGAAGATTAAAATGGTAGAAACCACGGTCTCCGGCATAGAGATAGATACCCCAGAAGATTTGAAAAAAGCAAAAGCGGCATGGAGATAGAATTTAGCAATATTAAGGTTGTTGGTTTTGATGCTGATGATACGCTTTGGGTAAATGAAACTTATTTTCGGGAAGCCGAGGAGCAATTTGCAGCCTTACTTGAAGATTATGAGACCAAGAATAAGATAGACCAAGAGCTCTTTAAGATGGAGATCAAAAACTTGGAACTGTATGGTTATGGTATCAAAGGTTTTGTACTTTCTATGATAGAATCTGCTTTGGAAATTTCAAATAATGAAGTTTCACAAGCAACACTTTTAGAATTATTGAATCTAGGTAAAAATATGATAGATCATCCCGTGGAAGTATTGGATGGGGTAAATGAAGTATTGAAAAGTTTGAATGGCAAATATAGGTTGATTGTACTTACCAAGGGAGATTTATTGGATCAAGAACGTAAGCTGGAGAAATCTGGGCTTTCACAGTATTTTCATCATGTTGAGGTTTTGAGTGATAAAAAGGAAAAAAATTATCAAGATTTACTTGACCATTTAGAAATATCGGTACAAGAGTTTTTAATGATTGGCAATTCTTTGAAATCCGATGTTTTACCTTTGGTAAATATAGGCGCTAAGGCAATACATGTGCCTTTTCATACCACGTGGCAGCATGAGGAGGTAGAAGAGCCAAAAGAAAAAAATGGGTATATAACAATGGGCAAATTAAGTGATGTACTGGATTACCTTTAATGTTGAATATGGAGATTAAAAAAGAAATAGAATTGAAGAATATACCTACTAGAGCTTCAGAAAAATATAGAAATTTCCCAATGGTACCTAGGGTCGTATATGGCAAAGGTAGTTTTGACCAATTGGGCGATATTTTAATGCCCAAAAGAAAACATTCAGAAGCGCCCGTCATCTTTTTGGTAGACGACATTTTTGAAGGAACTGAATTAGTGCATCGAATACCTAAAATATTTTGCGACCAAATTGTTTTTATTTCAGCGGAAGAAGAACCTAAAACAGAACAGGTTGATGCCTTGGTAGAAATGGTTCTTGCCAATTTTCAAGAACTACCTTCGGGTATTGTTGGTATAGGGGGCGGCACATTGCTGGACCTGGCAAAAGCGGTTGCTATCTTGTTGACCAATAAAGGTGGGGCAGCAGACTATCAAGGATGGGATTTGGTACATAAAAAATCTATTTATCATGTGGGGATTCCCACGATCAGTGGCACAGGGGCAGAAGTTTCTAGAACTACCGTTCTTATGGGCCCGGATAAAAAATTAGGGATCAATAGTGACCATACTACATTCGATCAAGTGATTCTCGACCCGGATTTAACGCAAGGAGTACCA
This sequence comes from Maribacter sp., assembly GCA_965662155.1. Classification (GTDB taxonomy): domain Bacteria; phylum Bacteroidota; class Bacteroidia; order Flavobacteriales; family Flavobacteriaceae; genus Maribacter. Next base: position 34,117 of record CBFIGW010000016.1, read on the forward strand.
AAACAACAATGGTTTTATACGGGTATGGATTGTTACATACATTGCATAGAATCTTTGAATGGCACTTATTTAAATGCGTTCAGTCAAAGTTATGGTGAGAAGTCCTTGGAGCTTTGTAAGGAAGTATTTCTCGGTAATTTGGAGGATGCCGAGAGTAGGGAAAAATTAATGATGGCATCTTGGCACGGGGGAATGAGCATTGCGTATTCTCAAGTAGGAGTCGCCCATGCTATGAGTTATGGTTTAGGTTATTTGTTAGGAGTAAAACACGGTATCGGTAACTGCTTGGTTTTTCAACATTTAAGAGAATTTTATCCGGAGGGTGTTGAAGTTTTCAATAAAATGGTAAAAAAGCATGACATCAAGATTCCAAAAGGGATATGCAAAAATTTATCAGAGGGCGAATTTGATAAAATGATTTCTGTAGCATTAAATATGGAGCCCTTATGGGAGAACGCCCTAGGTAATGAATGGAAAAAAATTATTACACCAGAAAAATTAAAATCGATTTATAAAAAGATTTAAGTCGACAAAGTAATCCAGTTTTCTTTTAAATTTAGGTTATAACATAAATCTACATGCACCGATTGGCTAAATTTATTTATTATAAACTCATGGGCTGGTCGGTCAAAGGTGAGTTTCCATCATATTTAGATAAATGCGTAATCATTGTTGTACCACATACAAGTTGGTGGGATTTTCTTTTGGGCATCGTGATTAGAAAAGTTTGGAACGAAGAAATCAACTACATTGGTAAAAAAAGTTTATTCGACTCCCCATTTGGCTGGTTTTTTAAGTGGACGGGAGGAGCACCTATAGATCGCAGTAAAAGTAGTGATACTGTAAAAAGTATTGCTCAAATTTTTAAGGACCGTGATAAATTTCGCTTAGCGCTTTCACCTGAAGGGACCCGTAAAAAAGTGAAACAGTGGAAAACAGGTTTTTATTTCATTGCTAGAACGGCCAAAGTGCCTATTGTGCAAGTTGCCTTTGATTATGGGAAAAGGGAAATAAAAATTTCTGAGCCAATATGTACAACGGATAATCAAGAAGCTGACTTTAAAAGGTACCACAGTTTCTATGAAGGGGTTTTAGGGAAGGTTCGTTAAAAATCTTATGAAATAAAGAATAATTACCGCTGTTCGCGGACGAAAAGTGCATTTCATCGATTTTTTTACTTTTTTTTAAGAAATATTAACTTTTTAACGATTTAAATGTTAATTTTTGTACTAGTTCCCTCCAAAAAATAAATTTCCAACAGTAATCATTTATAAAATTAAGGCCCCACATCTTAATTTTGATGCTTCTCTTGCTCCTTTATATGGTATTTAATTAACTTAAATGCTAACCACATGGGGAATTCTACACTTTTTTTAAGTAAGAAAACTTTGTTCTTACTATTTTTTATTGTTTCATTTTTAAATCTAAACCTTATTTATGGTCAAACTTGTCCTCCGCCCGACCCACTGGATATTACTAACCCATTAGTACATGACGCTAGTTGTTTTATTAATTC
>CBFIGW010000017.1:0-34761 GCA_965662155.1 Maribacter sp.
TTACTGTTGGCGCCCCGGCTATAGACGGAGCCGCTGTTGAGGCTAAAGTCATAAAGCACCTAAGAGGTGATAAGGTAATTGTCTTTCACAAGAAAAGACGTAAAGGTTACAAAAAGAAAAACGGACATCGCCAGTCGTTGACCGAGATTGTAATTGAATCAATTGTTGCTAAAGGTGCCAAGAAAGCGGCGCCAGCAAAAAAAGAGGAGAAGCCAGTTAAAAAGGTAGAAGCTAAAGAAGCAGCACCTGCCAAACCAGCTACAAAAAAGGCAGCTCCTAAAGCAGCAAAAGCCGATGACCTTAAAAAGGTGGAAGGTATTGGACCAAAAATTGCTGAAACGCTTATTGCAGCGGGTATTGATACCTTTGCTAAATTAGCGAAAACAAAATCAGAGAAAATTTCTGAAATTATTGCAGACGTTCGTGGTAACCACGTTACCGATACTTGGCCAGCACAAGCTAAATTGGCTGCCGAGGGTAAATGGGACGAACTTAAGAAATGGCAAGACGAATTAGATGGTGGTAAGGCGTAATTGCAATACCATTTAAGTATAACAAAATAAAACCGGAAAAAAATGGCACACAAAAAAGGTGTAGGTAGTTCTAAAAACGGTAGGGAATCAGAATCGAAACGATTAGGAGTTAAGATTTTTGGTGGTCAAGCTGCAATCGCTGGAAACATTCTTGTAAGACAGCGTGGAACAAAGCATAATCCTGGTGAGAATGTATATGCAGGGAAAGATCATACCTTACATGCCCGTGTAGACGGACTCGTAAAATTTGAAAAGAAAGCTGGTGGAAAATCTTATGTTTCCATAGAGCCTTTCGAAGCTTAATAAGCTAAACCAATATTTTAAAAAGCCTTTGTTTTCTTACAAAGGCTTTTTTTGTTGTGTAAATGTTAACTAATTGTAAAAACGAATAAAATTTAAAGCTTATTAAATAAAATAATTAAGTTTCCTTTAAATTAAGCTAACATAGTTTAATGAGGTAAGTAATTTCTTTGTGCCCAGAACCAAACTAACTGAAGCATGAAAATTATAGCACCAATAATGATCTTTTTCCTAGGTCTAATATTAGCAAACGCACAAACTGGAAATATTACTGGAACCGTTACAGATGAAAATGGACTTTATCTACCTGGTGCCAACGCCATAATTACTAAACTCTCTAAAGGAGCGATTACAGACTTCGATGGTAATTTTACAATTGTAGATTTACCAGCGGGTAACTATACACTAGAAATATCATATTTAGGTTACAACGATTTTTCACAAGAAATTACAACACAATCTGGTGAAACTACTAGTGTGGCAATAACTTTAGAGCCAAAAAGTATGGAGCTAGATGGTGTTGAGGTTTCTGCTTATGGTTTAAGTGGACAATCAAAAGCTTTAAATACCCAAAAGACAAACCTTAACATTACCAATGTTGTTTCTACAGATCAGATTGGAAAATTTCCAGATGCAAATATTGGGGATGCGGTTAAAAGAATACCAGGTATCACCATGCAGGTAGATCAAGGTGAAGCGAGGAATATAATTGTTCGTGGGCTGTCACCACAATTAAACTCTGTTACTTTAAACGGTAGCCGTATTCCTTCCGCCGAAGGCGATAACAGAAACGTTCAGATGGACTTAATTCCTTCGGATATGATTCAAACTATAGAAGTCAGTAAAGCGGTAACACCAGATATGGACGGTGACGCTTTGGGGGGTTCTGTAAACTTGATAACCAGAACATCTCCACAAGGTTTTAGAGTATCCGCTACTGCGGGATCAGGAATAAATTTTATCACCGATAAGCCAATTCTCAACGGTGCTTTTTTATTGGGAGATAGAAGTGAGAACGGAAAATTTGGTTGGATGCTTTCAGCATCTTATAATGACAATGATTTTGGATCCGATAACATTGAAGCTGAGTGGACGGACGAGTTCGAGTTCAATACTGGTGAAGTAGATGAAGAAGGTGATGACGTAATCGATGAAGTAGCAGTTGATCCTTATACTAATGTAACTGAACAACGCACTTATCTGGTTCAGCGCATCAGAAGAAGTTTTTCCGCGAATATGGACTATAAGTTCGATGCCAACAACCGTATCTTTTTAAAGACCATGTACAATTGGCGTGACGATCGCGAGAACCGCTTTGTTCTGGCGCAAGAAATTTTAGATCCCGAAGATATTGGAGCAGGCGATTTTACCATAAACAATGGTATTCCGAGCCGTTTTCCAGTGGAAGTTGAGCGTGAAACTAAAGGTGGCCTAGACGATAGTCGCAGTAAGAATAGAAGATTGGAAGACCAACGCATGCAAAACTACAGTCTGGGAGGTGACCATTTGTTCGGTTCTCTTAAAATGGATTGGATGGCCTCTTATGCAAAGGCATCCGAAGAACGATTGAATGAGCGATACGCACTGTATACATCTGAATATAGTGTTAACAACGACAACACCAATCCAGAATTTCCTATTATGACAGCAGAAAATGCCTCTGATGCGAATAGCTTAAACGGCTTTGAATACGATCAGATAACCAATGAAAATCAATACACAGAAGAGGAGGACATCAATCTTTTTGTAAACTTTGAAATACCTGCAGATTTTTTCGGAAAAGGCAATGGTTTAGTCAAATTCGGTGCACGCGGACGATTTAAGAACAAGTTCAGGGACAACGATTTTTTTGAAATCGATTTAGAAGATGATTTTCCCACACTTGGAGACGTTCCAACCACCGACCAGACAGATGCCAATTACTTGGCAGGAAACCAATATGCCGCGGGCATTTACCCTGACGAGGTGTGGTTAGGACAATTGGATTTGTCTGGGGGAGAGTTGTTGCAGGATGAATTCTTGGCCGAAAATTATGACGTAACAGAAAATGTATGGGCAGGTTATCTGATGTTCAACCAAAAAATATCGGAGAAATTGAGTGTCCTTGCAGGAGTGCGTTTGGAAAATACACAATTAGATTCTGACGGTTTTAGCCTAAACTTTATCGAAGAAGATGAAGACAACGGTATTGAAGAGGAAATTGTAGTAGAAGAAATAAGTGGTGAAAGTTCATACACCAACATTATGCCTGGCATTCATTTGAAATATGATATTTCGGACAGAACTATTTTGCGCCTTGCATGGACCAATACTCTAGCACGCCCTAATTATGTAGATTTAATTCCGAGGGTAGAGATTGTAAATGAAGATGATGAAGTCATCATCGGTAACCCAGAACTAGAGGCCACAACCTCGATGAACTTTGATATCATGGCAGAGCATTATTTTCAAAGTGTAGGGCTTATTTCTGGCGGTCTATTTTATAAAGATATTCAAGATTTTATTTTCACTAGCATCACCGAGGTAACCGATAATTCATTTGGTGCCGATGCCGTTGGTTTTGATTTATTTGAACCTTTAAACGGTGATAGTGCTACCATTTTTGGCGCGGAAATAGCTTTTCAACGTCAACTAGATTTCTTACCAGGTTTCGCTCGAAATTTTAGCCTTTACCTAAACTATACTTATCTAACATCCAGTGCCGATGGTATTACTAACGAAGATGGAGACGTTCGTACAGATATAGCGTTACCTAACACGGCACCCAATATGTTTAATGGTTCATTGGGCTATACTGACAAAAAATTTAGCGCACGAGTTTCGGTTAACTTTTCGGATTCATATATTGATGAAGTAGGTGGCGAAGCATTTGAAGACAGACATTACGACACACAGCTTTTTGTAGATGCGAACGTTAGATATCAGATTAATAAAAGCTTGAGTTTATATGCTGATGTGAACAACCTTACCAATCAACCCTTACGTTATTTTCAAGGAATAAGCGAACGTACACAACAGGTTGAATTTTATGGTCAGCGCGTAACTCTTGGATTGAAGTACGATTTGTTTAAAAAATAAAATTAATCTATTATTTTATCTTAAAACCGTCCTTTTACAAAAGGGCGGTTATTTCTAAATTTAAATAATGAAAAATTCAATTCTATTTTTAGGCCTACTAGGTCTTATCTATTCTTGCAGTAATAAAAGTAAATTGCCAGCAATAGCACCAGATATTATTACAGAGTTTACCTTAAATGATACAGATGACCCTGCCATATGGGTAAACCCAGAAGATGCCTCAAAAAGTATTGTGTTTGGCACGGACAAGGAAACCAACGGTGCTATCTATGCTTTTGACTTAGACGGGAAAATCATAGCTGATAAAACTATTAAAAATGTAAAAAGACCTAATAATGTTGATGTGGAGTATGGGCTTAAACTAAACGACTCTACTACAACAGATATTTTGGTATTTTCAGAAAGGGAGAAACAGCAGATTCGAGTATATGCTATACCAAGTATGAAACCTTTAGATGTAGATGGTATTAAAGTTTTTGAAGATGAAGAGCTAGCAGAAAATAGGTTACCCATGGGTGTATCTCTTTATAAGTCACCTAAAGACGGTACTATTTATGCTATAGTAGGGAGAAAATCCGGTCCAAAACAGGGGTATCTCTATCAGTATGCGCTATTAGCGGACAGTACCGGTATAACCGCTAATTTGGTACGCAAGTTTGGGTCTTTTAGCGGTAAAAAAGAAATTGAAGCCATTGCCGTAGATGATGAGTCTGGTTTTGTTTATTATTCGGACGAAGGAGTTTGTATAAAAAAGTATTATGCAGAGCCTAGTATGGGGCAAGAAGAAATTTCTTGTTTTGGCGGTGCGTATTTCCTAGAAGATATAGAAGGTATTGCTATAGCAACTAATGAAAATGGAGAGGGATATATTATTGTCTCAAACCAGCAACAAGGTGAGTTTAATGTCTTTTCAAGAAAAGACAATTCCTTCATAAAAGCATTGAATTTATCTACCTTGGAAACTGATGGCTGTGAAGTAGTTACTGTGCCATTAAACGATACCTTTCCTAAAGGTATGTTTGCGGCAATGAACGATGAAAAGAACTTCTATTTTTATGATTTAAGTAAACTAGGCTTACAGTAGTTTCTTGGCCACATCCAACCAAGTGTCTACACGCTCAAAACCATTGGTATTCACGTTATGGGGCGATGTGAACTGTAAGCTACGACCATCAAAATGTTCCAGGTTGTAACTTCTGTCATCTATAAGTACATCGCCTTTTAGGATGTGTTTATGTCCACATAATATCCTATTTTGCCAAGGTATAAAAGGGAAGTGCTCATCTAGCCAGTCGCTTTTTTCTTCTAAAGAATTGGGGAATTGCATGGCGGCAGAAGCAATATAGAGTTCGTGGGCCTCATTAATTTTCGAAAGAATTTCAATACTGTGCTCAATAGGTTTAAGGTTTCTAAAAAACCCTCTTCTTGTAGCATGTTTGCGAACACTTTCTTGATGTGCTACCGGTACCATTCTCCATACCTCTGTACCTAAACAGATTTCTTTTGTAAGGTTTCCGTTAAATTCTTGATTATAAATTTCTATATGGGCGCCATAGGTATCTGCAATAACCTCGTCCATATCAACATAAATTGTCATTTTTTCTAAACTTTTTGATATCTTATTTATCCAATCCAGCTTGTGCCAATGTAATTAAAAGGGCAAGCTTTATGGATTCTTCGTTAGGCTCATCGTTTACATACCATTCATGAAGCGAATGGGTGCCACCACCGGAACCACCTCTTCCAATACAGACCGCGGGTATACCCTTTGAAATTGGTATGTTGATGTTCGTTGATCCTCTCCCTAAAGATGGTGTTGCCCCAAAAAATGCCGTGGCAGCCATACTTCTTTGAACTAATGGTATGTCTGGGGAAAGTTCGCCGGATGGTCTATCGCCAATTTTTATAAGTTCGTAGGTAACTTCATCTTTTATTCCACTGTTATTATATTCAATTATGGCCTTTTCTACGGATGATTTGAATATGCTTTCGATTTTATCTAAGTTTTTGGGACTAATGGCGCGCATATCCACCTCCATCCATGATTCGAATGGAATTGAGTTCACAGATGTTCCGCCACCTATACGACCTACATTAAAACTTGTTTTCGAAATATCACCAGAAGTGTATTCCCAAGCTGATTTAGAGAAGGCATCAATGGCCTTTCCCAAGGCATGATGTGGGTTGGCCAAACCAAATGCTCCCCATGAATGACCTCCTTTTCCTTTTACCAACAATTTATATCTCTTGGAGCCTAAACCAGCATTGCTCACGCGTCCCATACTACCTCCATCTATGGCAATCCAAGAATCTATATTCAATCCAGATTCATTAAATATGTATTTCATACCACGTAAGTCACCCAAGCCCTCTTCACCAACGGATCCAACAATGAGCACATTCTTTTCTGTTTTAATTTTAGCCTTGTTCATCGCTTTTAACATAGAAATTAGGTTTGCCAAAGCTCTGGTATCATCACCGATGCCTGGGGCTTTAAGGGTGTCGCCCACTTTTTTAACCGTTACATTCGTACCCTCCGGGAAGACAACATCTAGGTGAGCATCAATCCCTACGCATCCTGATTCATCTGAACTTCCTTTTCGTAAACCGATAATATTTCCGACTTTATCCGTCCAGATACTGTCTAAACCAGCTTTTTTAAGTAGCTGGGCAAATGCAATACCTTTTTTATCCTCTTTAAAAGGAGCGGCAAGTATTTCGGTTAGTTTTATGTGGTCCTTTGTCGTTTGTTCTTTTTGTTCTTCGATATGGCCAAAGGCGACTTTCACCTTTTTAGCTTTTGCCAAACGAGCTATTTCTTTGGTATACTTTTTATCTACAGCTACTGTTGTATCCTGAGCTTGGGTTAGACTCACAACAATGATAACTGAGAGCAGTCCTAAGTAAATTTTCCTCATATTTCTTTAGTTTAAAAATTGCCAGTATAAATATTCGGACAATTAGGCAATGTGAATTTAAAGGATATTCCATTCATGAAAAACTTCAATGACAAAAAAATAAAAGCCCTTATATTTCGTAAGGGCTTTTTAAAATGTATATGAATCTAATATCGGTAATAATCCGGCTTAAATGGACCTTCTACTGTAACGCCGATATAATCGGCCTGGTCTTTCTTAAGTTCCGTTAGCTCTGCTCCCAAACGAGACAAGTGTAATTTAGCCACTTTCTCATCTAAATGCTTAGGTAACATATATACTTGGTTTTCATATTTGTTACTATGCTTCCACAATTCTACTTGAGCCAGTGTCTGGTTGGTGAAAGAATTACTCATTACAAAACTAGGGTGACCCGTAGCACAGCCAAGGTTTACCAATCTGCCTTCGGCCAAAATAATAATATCCTTTCCATCAATAGTATATTTATCAACCTGTGGCTTAATTTCGTCTTTGGTATCGCCATGGTTATCATTTAACCAAGCCATGTCAATTTCATTATCGAAATGACCAATATTACAGACAATGGCCTTGTCTTTTAACGCTTCAAAATGTTCGGCTCTAATTATATCCTTATTTCCAGTGGTGGTAATTACAATATCGGCATTGCCAATTACAGTTTCCAATTTTTTAACCTCAAAACCGTCCATACAGGCCTGTAATGCACAAATTGGGTCAATCTCTGTTACCGTAACAATAGAACCGGCACCTTTAAAAGAGGCCGCCGTACCTTTACCAACATCGCCGTAACCGGCAACAACAACTCTTTTTCCGGCAAGCATAGTATCCGTTGCACGCCTTATGGCATCAACAGCACTTTCCCTACAACCATATTTATTGTCAAATTTAGACTTGGTAACAGAATCGTTAACGTTTATAGCTGGCATTGGTAAAGTACCGTTCTTAACTCGTTCATATAATCTATGCACCCCGGTTGTGGTTTCTTCAGAAAGCCCTTTTACTCCAGCGGCCAATTCAGGATATTTATCCAATACCATATTTGTTAAATCTCCACCGTCGTCCAGAATCATATTCAAAGGCTTTCTATCCTCACCAAAAAATAAAGTCTGTTCTATACACCAATCAAATTCTTCCTCGGTCATACCTTTCCATGCATAAACAGGAATGCCGGCATCGGCTATGGCCGCAGCTGCTTGGTCTTGAGTAGAGAATATATTACATGAGCTCCAAGTAACTTCTGCTCCTAAGGCAATTAGCGTTTCTATTAAGACTGCTGTTTGTATGGTCATGTGCAGGCAACCGGCAATACGGGCACCTTTTAACGGCTGCTCATTTTTATATTCATCCCTTAATGACATTAAACCAGGCATTTCTGCCTCAGCTAATTCAATTTCTTTTCTTCCCCATGCTGCCAAGCTAATATCTTTAACCTTGTAGGGTACAAATGGTACTGTTTTGGTGCTCATATGTTTTTTTCTTTATACTTTCGTTTGTAAGCCTTTTAGCCTTAAATTTTTGCTGCAAAGGTACAAAATAGAGAAGGAATCCATGCCGGTTTACAAGACAATAAAAGTAAATAACGATACCTCAATTGCCATTTGGAAGGTTGAAGAGACTGAAGAGTTTTTGACTAATGGTATTACGTTAACCCCAAAATGCCAATCGCGATATGATGGCATGAAATCTGAAGCACATAGGAGGGCCTTTTTAAGTATCAGACATTTATTGGCTTTATTTGGCTATACAGATGCAGATTTGATTTACGATGAAATAGGTAAACCCCATTTAAAGGATGGCAATTTTATCTCTATTACCCATTCACATAATTTCACTGGAATTATCATTAGTAAGACTGATGAGGTTGGTATCGACATAGAAAAACAACGTGATAAAATTTTACGAATAGCGCATAAGTTTACACCTTTTGAGGAATATAGGACTTTGGCCAATACCGCAGCTATAATAAGAAAATTGACTATAGTATGGGGAGCAAAAGAATCTTTGTACAAAATATATGGGCATCCCGGCATTAGTTTTCTCCATCACATTTTTGTTAAGGACTTTTCGTTTAAGGAATTAAAAACAACAGCTGAAATTTTATATAATGGTAATCTATCAGAGTATGCAATAGACTTTTTGGAATTTGAAGGGTTCACCTCTGTGTATGCTTTAAAGGGGAAGAAATAGAAATTAAATAATCATATGAATATATCAGTAGAATTAACATTTTCACCTTTACAAGATGATTTTGAGGAGCATATAATAAAATTTATCAAAAAGCTTCGGACATCTGGACTTACAGTTCTTGAAAACCCATTGAGCACTCAAGTATATGGAGAATATGACACCGTTATGAGCGTTTTGCATACGGAAATTAAATTAGCCTTTGATCTTATGGATAGGGGATTGTTGTATATGAAAATGGTAAAATCCGATCGTAGCGAATATGAGCCCCATTTTTGATTTTTTCTTTGGGCAATATAGTGATTATGATACACTGGATATTATTCTAGAAATTGTAGCCGTTGTATTTGGTCTTTTATCTGTCTGGTTTTCTAAACAGAACAATATTTGGGTTTATCCAACAGGTATGCTCAGTACATCAATTTTTGTATACTTATTGCTAAAATGGGGGTTGATAGGGGATATGCTCATCAATATCTATTATTTTGTTATGAGTATTTACGGTTGGTATATTTGGACAAGAAAAATAGATGCGGAACATGTTACGCCAATTAGTAAGGCTACCGCAAAGGAAAATCGAATTTCCATATTTATTTTTTTCGGAACGATAGCCTTTGTTTTTATAGTGTACCAAGTATTTGATAAATGGACCAGTTGGACAGCTTATGTTGATACCATAACAACAGCCATATTTTTTGTAGGAATGTGGTTGATGGCGAAACGAAAAGTAGAAAATTGGATATATTGGATTGTTGGAGACATTATCTCGGTACCACTCTATTTTTATAAAGGTTTTACATTCACAAGTTTTCAATATTTAATTTTTACAATACTTGCCATTTACGGTTATAATGCATGGAAGAAAAATATAGACAAGAACCTTCAGGCATCTTAAAAGTTGTTCTTTTTGGTCCAGAATCTACAGGTAAAACAACCTTATCGGAGCAATTGGCCAGACACTATAATACGGTTTGGGTACCTGAGTATGCACGGGAATATTTGCAAAACAAATGGAACAATGAACGAAAAACCTGTGAGCCGAGCGATTTGCTTCCTATTGCCGAAGGCCAAATGGCAATGGAAAACGATTTAACCAAAAAAGCTACCAATATTCTAATCTGTGATACGGACCTATTAGAGACCAAAGTATATTCAGAAGCGTATTATGTAGGGGATTGTGATCCTACACTAGAAAAACATGCACTCGAAAATCAATATGATCTATACTTACTTACCTATATAGATATTCCTTGGGAAGCAGATGACTTAAGGGATAAACCTAATGAACGACAGCAAATGTTCGATTATTTTAAACAGACTTTGATAAAATATGATAGGAATTTTATTATCTTAAAAGGGAATAAAAAAGAACGCCTTAACAAGGCCATTTCGCACATAGATAATTTATTGAAACCCATGACAGACCTTACACAAAAAGATATTGAACAATTAGAGCAAAAAGGTATTAGTAAAGAAAAGGTATTAAATCAAATCAAAACCTTTAAGGAAGGAATTCCTTTTGTTTCTTTAAAAAATGCTGCGGTCGTAGAGAATGGGATCCTAAAGTTTACAGATGGGGAGGAGAAAAACCTAATTCAATTATATGAGTCTAAATCAGAAGATTTAGATGTCCTAAAATTTGTTCCTGCCTCTGGTGCAGCCTCTCGGATGTTCAAAGCCTTGTTCAGTTTTTTAGATGCGTATGATTATGACAAGGAGGCTTTGGATGCATATTTAGACCGAACTAATGATAAGGACATAAGAAAATTGGCCAATGGGCTGGAACAAATGCCCTTTTATGACAAGGTAATGCAAAGATTACCTGATTCATTTTCATCTGATGGTGAGAAAGTATATCGTTTTGTAAAAGAGGTTTTAGGTGAAGATGCCCTTAATTATGGTTTCTACCCTAAAGGCTTATTGCCTTTTCATAAATATGACGACTTAACTTCCACACCGTTCGAAGAGCATTTAAAGGAAGCATCGTTATATGCGAGTGCCAATAAAAAAGGGCAGCTACATTTTACAATTTCCGAACAGCATGAAGAAATGTTCAATACAGAGTTTAAAAACGTAAAAGACAGAGTAACGGATGAAACTGGTACTACATATGAGGTGGATTATTCGTTTCAAAAATCGTCTACGGATACCATAGCTGTGGATATGGACAACAAACCTTTTAGAAATCCTGACGGCAGTATTTTGTTTAGGCCGGGTGGTCACGGAGCCTTAATCGAAAATTTAAACGAGCAAGATGCTGATGTTATATTTATTAAAAACATAGACAATGTTGCTGTTTTAAATGATGCCAAATTGGTGGCAGATAGTAAAAAAGTATTGGCGGGTGTTTTATTGGATGCTCAAGAACAGGCATTTAAATATGCCAAACTATTGGCAAGTGGAGCTGTTTCTGATATGGATTTGACCAAAGCAAGTACTTTTTTAGTTGATGGTTTAAATATAAAACTACCCTCCGGTTATGATGATTTGTCCAACGGGGAGAAAATAAATCTGTTACAGGCAAAAATAAATAGGCCCATCCGAATATGTGGCATGGTAAAGAATGAAGGAGAACCGGGAGGAGGTCCGTTTTGGATACAAAGTCAATCAGGAGAAATATCTCTTCAAATCATTGAATCTGCTCAAATAGATATGGATAATCCCGAACAAAAATCAATTGTACAAAATGCAACGCATTTTAACCCGGTAGATTTGGTGTGTGGTATTCGTGATTATAAAGGTAACAAGTATAACCTTTTGGATTTTGTGGATACAAAACAAGGCTTTATAACCAGAAAAGCTAAAGATGGTAAAGAGTTAAAAGCTCTTGAATTACCAGGTCTTTGGAACGGGGCAATGGCATTTTGGAACACGATATTTGTCGAGGTGCCACTGGTGACTTTTAACCCGGTTAAAACGGTAACAGATCTTTTAAAAGATTCTCATCAAGCTTAATAGGATAACAGATAAAAGTTTAAAAAGTGTGTAACTATACACACTTTTCCTATATCCAAAATACATCTTATTGTATTCATTTAGCTAGTTAAATCTATGTAAAATTGCAATTCTTATGATCCAGATGTATTTCTTCTCCGTAAATAAATTGGAAGATATAATTAATACATAAAGATTACAGAATGAAAAGTATTGCACTATTGGTTTTAATTGGATTAGGTTTCACAACGAATATTTCTGCTAAGGCACTTCTAACCAACCCGATCGCAAAAACTGTTTTAATTGCGGATGATTATAAGAGAATAAAGTCTAGTGAGTTGACACCTGCGGTGGTAGAAGAGCTATTAAAACAATATCCAACATCTAAACTGGGTGCCGCTTATGTAAATTCTAACGGAGAGTTTAAGTTAATTATGGTACTTAAGAGTGGTACAAGAAGAACAGTATATATTGATCCTTATGGCAATTGGATAACAAAGAAAAGGAAATAACCCTTGTCTAATAAAATTTTAAAAAAACTGCGAATGCAGTTTTTTTTTGTTTAAAAGTGACCTTTTAAATACTTGTGTGTCTTATTAAGTAAGAAACTAATGATAAAATGATTACGCTGATTTTTGTTTTGGTAGGTGTTATGATAACTTTTACAACATTGTGTACAATGGCAATGATAATGAGGGAAGACTAGTATGAAGGATTTAACGAAATCATTAATTCTTGGTGTGTTAACAATTGGTATGTGCATTTTAGCATCCTATGTTTTAAATACGCCAAAAGAGTTAAAGAAAGACAACAATAAAGAAATAGTAGTAACAAAAGATATAAAGAAACCTTTTTAGAAACACTAACCGTTGACTATAAAGGTACCATCAGATAAACTATGATAAAGGTTTAAACTTGATTCCCCAATAATTAAAATTGAACCATACTTATCATAGATAAAAATGGGCTCATAAATAATTAGAAAGTTTAGAAAATCGGTTTTTTTGGTTGGTTGTGAAGGGAGTTGCTTAGGCAGCTCCTTTTTTTATTTACATCATTTTAGCAAAATAATTTTAAGGAAATACAAATAATTTAAAATATCTGTTTTACATTTGTCCCATCTCAAAGGGGTGCTAAATCATATGATGAGGAAGCTGAGATTATACCCAATGAACCTGGGCGGGTAATGCTGCCAAGGGACGGCCAAGAGAGAAAGGTTTTAGGACTTTTTGAACGTGGCGCGAGATGGTGCGCTGGCAAAAATGCCATAAGTACGATCTTCATTGAATGTTAGTGATTAAATTTCACAAAAATTAATTTTAACTTAGAATAATTGCCCCTTTTATTCGTAATATTTTTTACGAATGAAGACTTTTATTTTTTCAACACTAGCCGTGCTTGGACTAGGTACCGGCCTAAAGGCCCAACAGCAACCAACAGATTCGCTGGAAGGAAAAAAGGTAGTGCTAGATGAAGTATTTGTGTCTGCGGTACGAGTAACCAAAGAATCACCAGTTACCTTTTCCAATTTAACCAAGGAAGATATTAAACCAAGAAATTTAGGTCAAGATATTCCAATCTTAATGAATTTTTTGCCGTCTGTTGTTACTACTTCGGATGCTGGTGCCGGTGTAGGTTACACGGGTATAAGGGTTAGAGGAAGTGATGCAACTAGGGTTAATGTTACAATTAACGGTATACCTTATAATGATGCCGAGTCACAAGGAACATTTTGGGTAAATATGCCAGATTTCGCTTCTTCAACAGAAAGTTTACAACTACAAAGGGGAGTAGGTACCTCTACCAATGGTGCTGGTGCTTTTGGTGCCAGTCTAAATTTATTGACAGATGGTTTTTCTGAGGAGGCTTATGGTCAAATTTCCTCCTCCATAGGAAGTTTTAATACACTTAGAAATACCTTAAAATTCAGTACTGGTATGTTAAACGATTATGTTGAGTTATCAGGAAGATTATCAAGGATTACTTCAGATGGGTATATAGACCGTGCGGCATCGGAATTGGAGTCCTATTTTTTACAAGGCGCCTACAAAGATGATAATACATTGATAAAAACTTTGCTCTTTGGGGGCCATGAAGTAACCTATCAAGCTTGGTATGGTATTGATGCCGCTACATTAAAAACCGACCGTACTTTTAATCCGTCGGGCATATATACTGATGAAAATGGGAATACTCAATTTTATGATAATGAAGTGGATAATTATAAACAAGATCATGCTCAGTTATTATGGAATGAGCAAATCTCGGATAATTGGAGCACTAATATAGCCCTGCATTATACAAGGGGCAGAGGATATTTTGAACAATTTAGAGAGGATGATGATTTTGCAACTTATGGTATTGCTCCTGTAATTATTAATGGGGAAGAAATAAGCACTACAGATTTTATACGTAGACGTTGGTTGGACAATGATTTTTATGGAATGGTAGCTTCGGCAAATTATACAAAGAATAAATTGAACCTAATAATAGGCGGTGGCTGGAACAAATATGAAGGCGATCATTTTGGAGAGGTTATCTGGGCTCGTTATGCAGGTAATACGGAGTATAGGGACCGTTATTATGACGATACATCCATAAAAACAGATTTCAATTTTTACACTAAAGCAAATTATGAGCTAACCGATCAATGGTCTCTTTATGGAGATTTACAATATAGAACGGTGGGCTATCAAGCTAATGGAGATGATACAGGTCTTGTAGATGACACCTTTGATTTCTTTAACCCAAAGGCTGGTGTCACTTTTGATTTGAACCAGAACAATAATTTTTATTTGTCATTCGCAGTTGCCAATCGTGAACCTAATAGAAATGATTACGAAAGTGGAAATCCAAAGCCGGAAAGACTAAACGATTTTGAACTAGGATGGCGATATGTTTCTCCATCGGTACAGTTAAGCACCAACATCTATTATATGAATTATAAGGATCAGTTGGTACTTACCGGGGAACTAAATGATGTTGGCGCACCATTGCGAGAAAATGTAGGTGACAGTTATAGATTTGGCTTGGAAATAGATGCCAATATAAGTTTAGGCACTGCATTTTCCATACAACCTAATATTGCCCTTAGTATTAATAAGAACAAAGATTTTGTATTTGAGAGGGATGGTTCTTTAGAGGAACTCGGGAATACGAATATTGCTTTTTCCCCAAATGTGGTTATTGGGAATAGTTTAACCTACAGTCCTATAGAAATATTTCAAGTTTCTTTCCTTACTAAATATGTTGGTAAACAATATATGGGAAATATAGACTCGGAAAATTCTACATTAGATCCCTATTCGCAGAGCGATTTAAACCTACAATATGAAATACCTTGTAACGGTTTTTTAAAAAGTATTGTTTTTTCTGGATTGATAAATAACGTTTTCAATGCAAAGTATGTGTCCAACGGTTATTTTTTCACGTATGATGATGATTTTTCAACTCCTGGGGTAATCACCACAATTGAAGGTGCAGGGTACTACCCACAAGCAGGAACAAACTTTTTACTAGGGGCAACAGTTAATTTTTAGTGGATCAGTCAATAAAAAACCCAGTTTTTGAACAATTTCAAAACTGGGTTTTTTATTAGATAATAAATGATTTAGTTGGTCACAATCACGGAATTCCCACTGAACGTTGCTCTATATTCCAACATATCATAATAACGGTTGCCATCGTCTGGATTATTTAGCATTTGTCCGGTAAATAGGCTATACTCGTATCTTTCACAGGAACATGTTGCCACTTGGCTGTCCAATTCCATTGTAGAACAATTGTTTGGAGCATGGTTGGGGCAACTTGCTTCAAAGGCCCTGTATTGGTTAAAGCCGGCGTTAATAATAAAAATACCCCTTGTGCCTATACCATCTGTAGCAACAAGAACTGCACTACCCGTATTGGTCAACGGACTATATAGCGGTAAGTTTAGGTTGGCGTCAAACCTAAAATTAATTTCTTGCAAGTACGGGTTTCTATTGGTGGTATTGTTTTCACAAGCAAAAACAAAAAATAGTAATAGTAGTGTTAAAATACGTTTCATAGCCATTACAGTTTTGGGAAAGCTACTACAAAAGTGCATAAATTTTATGTATATTTGCGTTAAATCCTCTCTAAATGGCCTCATTAAAAGGCAGTTGCAGAGGATTTTTCCTATTTATAAAATGACGATATTATGAGTAATATATCTTACTATACAGTAGAGGGTTTAAAAAAGCTCAAGGACGAACTTAATCACCTAAGGGATGTAGAACGCCCAAAGGCCTCAGAGGCAATTGCAGAGGCTAGGGACAAAGGAGATTTGTCCGAAAATGCCGAATATGATGCTGCTAAAGAAGCCCAAGGTTTGCTGGAAATGAAAATATCCAAAATGGAAGCCACACTAGCAAACGCGCGATTAATAGATGAATCCCAATTGGATACTTCTAAAGTACTGGTTCTCTCTACGGTAAAATTGAAGAACCAGACCAATGGTATGGAATTGAAGTATAAGTTGGTTGCAGAAAGTGAGGCCGATTTAAAAACAGGCAAAATATCGGTTAGTTCTCCTATCGGTAAAGGTTTGTTAGGCAAAAGTGTTGGTGATACAGCTGAAATTACAGTTCCAAATGGTACATTAAAATTTGATATTCTAGAAATAACAAGGGAATAGGTACACCTATTTGCTTATATTTAATCCTATTATTACTGGTAATAATAGGATTTTTATTTTTCTAAAACATAAACAATATGCCAACCATATTCACCAAGATTATTAATGGGGAAATACCGTGTTATAAAATTGCCGAAGACGAATCTTTTTTGGCTTTTTTGGATATCAATCCCAATGCAAAGGGTCATACCTTATGCATTCCAAAAACAGAAGTTGATAAAATCCTAGATCTAGACGAGGATACATATTTAGGCCTAATGCGCTTTTCAAGAAAAGTGGGCAAAGCTATCGAGAAAGCAATAGACTGTAAAAGGGTTGGTATTACGGTAATTGGATTAGAAGTGCCACATACCCATGTGCATTTAATACCATTGAATAGTATGAAAGATGCTACTTTTCAGCAAAAAGTATCCTTAAGTAATGATGAGTTTGAGGCCATTGCAGAAAAAATCAGGACTAATATTCAATAGTTCCACCGAGTAAAAAATATACTGTCCCAGCTATAAGAGCAATAATAACGAATACTAGTAGGTAAAACCAAAAAGTTGGTTTCAATGATTTTTTTTCTGGTACCACTGTTTTTTGGTAATAATCAAACATACGCTCAATATCATCTGTCCATTTAACAGGATAAATCATAGAGCTACATTTTCTACAAACAATTTGATTCGTGATTTCGCTCGTGGTTCTGTGAAAGAATATTCCGTAGGTGTGTTTTTGATAAAAGGAAAGTTTTAAATCTTGATTAAAACATTCTGGACAATTATTGTTCAAATCAGCTTCTTTTATCGCTACTAATTTTTCCTTTGCCATAATTACTATTTTGCTTTGAGGGAAATTTGCATTATTGTTCCTTCCTTACCAGAAGAAAGCACTTTAATTTTACCATTATGATATTCTTCTACAATTCTTTTAACCAAAGATAATCCTAATCCCCAACCTCTCTTCTTAGAAGTAACACCAGGGTTAAAAATAGCGGAAAAATTGCTTTTAGGAATACCATGACCCGTATCTGCTATTAAAATATGTACCAATTTACCGTCAGGAACAATTTCAATGGCAATACTCCCTTTTCCACGCATGGCATCTATACCGTTTTTAACAAGGTTTTCAATTGTCCAATTGTAAAGAGAGCTATTCAATAGAACGGGCATACTTTCTATTTGGGACTTAAACGTAAAATGAATTAGTTTGGAGCTTCTCTTTTTTAAATATTCATATGCGTTTTTGGTTTCTTCAACAATGTCACTTTCATTAAGTTTTGGAAGAGACCCAATTTTTGAAAAACGTTCTGTAATGGTTTGTAACCGATCTATGTCCTTTTCAATTTCTTTCGAAATTTCTGGATTAATGTTTTCTGCTTTTAAAAGTTCGTTCCATCCTAAAAGAGATGATAAAGGTGTGCCAATTTGGTGCGCTGTTTCCTTGGCCATTCCTGCCCATAATTTGTTTTGTTCGGATGCCTTATTTGTTCTGAACAAGAAGTAGATAACGGTACCAAATAAAAATATAATAAGGAGTAAGGCTATCGGGTAAAATTTAAGTTTGTTTAAAACCTCGGAATTACCGTAATACAGTGTTGCCAAATGCTCTCCTTGTTGATCTATGGATATTGGAGTGTTCTCGTCTTGGAACTGTTGTAGCTTTTTTGAGATATACAGACTGTCCGTGGCCATTTCTTTTGGGATGTTATTTACACGTATAGAACTGTCTTTATTTATAAGAATCATTGGCGTGGAGGTATTGTTCTGGAATACCTTTAAGTGTAAACTACCCAAATCTACGTCCTCGGCAGATTGAAGGAATTCTGATTGGGCCGTAGCCCATATTTCCATTTTTAACCGTTCTTCCTCTTTAAATTTTTTAAAAAAGCTATTTGTATTCCATAGTATCAGGCTTACCACAATAAAAGAGCCAATTAATAGGAATATTTTGGTTGTCTTGTTTTTAGGATTAAAATTCATCCAGTGTTTTTCTATTACTAAAGATAACCTAAAATGTAAATAATTGTTGTGTTGTAATATGGTTACAATATTTTATTACCGACTCATTTTATGTATTTTTGATTTTTGTAGTTAAAAGAGAATTAAAGATGGAAATAGAAGGAAAAGTAAAAGTTTTAGGGGAAACCAAAACTTTCGGGAATAATGGCTTTAGAAAGCGCGAAATTGTTGTGACAACCGATGAGCAATATCCACAACATATTATGGTAGAGTTTGTTCAGGACAAATGTGATTTGTTGAACAATTATGGTGTAGGCCAAGACGTAAAAATCAGTATTAATCTTAGGGGTAGGGAATGGACCAACCCGCAGGGAGAAGTGAAATATTTTAATTCTATTCAGGGATGGCGTATAGAAGCTTTACAACAGAATCAGCCAGAAGGGATGCCTCCTGTGCCTCCAATGGAAGCTTTTGAACCTGCGGATAATTTAAATGAGGAAGATCACGACGACCTTCCATTTTAAAAAAATACAAATTTTTTTTATTGAACAAAAAACTTGTTTAGCTTTAAAAGTTAAACAAGTTTTTTCAGTTTTGCCCTTTTTGTTAATTTGAAAATAAAAAATTGAAAACTCAAAAGCAGCAAAAACCTGTTTATTTTTTATCAGACAAATTATATTTTCCGCCGGTAGAGGAAGCCAACGAAGAGGGCCTATTGGCTGTTGGAGGTGATTTATCTCCTGAACGATTGTTACTGGCATACCAGAGTGGTATTTTTCCATGGTTTAATTCAGACTCACTAATTATGTGGTGGAGCCCTGAACCAAGAATGGTATTATATCCAGATCAAGTGAAGATTTCTAAAAGTATGCGCAAGGTATTAAGAGACAATACTTTTACACTTACAATAAATACTTGTTTTGAAAAAGTTTTAGAACATTGCGCTTCTGTGAGTAGAAACAACCAAGATGGTACTTGGATTACCAAAAAAATGAAAGATGCCTACTTAGAATTGCATATGCGAGGATTCGCAAAATCTTATGAGGTATGGCAAGACAATGTGTTGGTAGGAGGTTTATACGGTATTGATTTGGGAACAGTTTTTTGTGGTGAAAGTATGTTTAGTTTAAGAAGCAATGCCTCTAAATTTGCATTTATAAAATTGGCACAACTACTTAAAGAAAAGAGCTATAAATTTATAGATTGCCAACTATATACCGAGCATTTGGCTAGTATGGGTGCTATAGAAATTTCAAGATCGGAGTTTATGGAAAAGTTAAAGGCTTAGCACCAAATTGGTAGTTAAAAAATAAATGTTTTGAGTGTTATGGGTATAATTTTCTGCTCGATATTCTGCTCCAATTTGAATTTTAGTATTGTTATTTATTAACCAACCTAAATGAGTGGTGAGACGCTGGTCAAATTCTGGAGTCAATGCTTTTCCGATACTTAATAATGATTCTGTGGAGAATACTACATATGCTTCCCCTATATCTAATTCTTCACCTTGTAAAGGAAAGTCAATCGCAAATCTGTATCTAAACCTGTGTATGGTGGATACATTTCTTATCCGTTGTTCACTACGTAACCGATTACCATAACGAACGTTGTTTTTACGAAAGTTAATATTATATTGTTGAGTTAAACGAAGTTCATTTCCGCTAGTATTTTCAAAAACGTCCCTTAATCTGTATTTAATTCCAATGCCTATAGTTTGGTTGTCCTTGGTTTTAAGGGTAGAAAAATGGTCAATATCCAATTGTTTTATAATAAACCCTAATTCAGTATCACGATATAGGTACGATCTTTTTGAAACGGAAAAATTATGGGAGTAACCATTTACCACTTTGTAATTCACGGCAATATTAGGCTGCCAATAGCCAGTAGTAGCATCTTGTGAAAAGGCTATGCTGGAGAATAATCCAAAAGAAAGGAAAAATAATAGTCTTTTTTTAATAAAGTACATGGTCGTAATTTGGCGGAAGTGACCTTCTTATGCTTTTATATTTACCGTTGGCGTCAAATAAAATTTCATAATCATAATAGCTTTTATCCTTTTTCCCGGCGAAAATAAGTTCATAATTTATGGTAGGTAGCAATAAGTTTTGGAAAGCATTTTTTAATGTTTTGTCTATAGGTTCGCCTTTTAAATGGAGATACTGTTGTTGTATTTTTTTTATACGGTATTTGGAGAAATTTGTTTTAAGATAATTTGATATTTCTTTAAATGTATCGGATGGGATATCTATTTCCTTAATTAGAATTTCTATATCCTCCAAAATACCTTTCTTGTCAAATTCTATACTATACCAAAGCTTGTCCTTTTTAAACTTTGCCTCAAAACTAGTTTTGGCACTATCTATTTCTTTATAGAATTTTATACGTTTTGCCTCCTTTAGGCTTTCTCTTATTTGTAATAAGGCATTTTCTGGAAATTGAGATTTTTTTATTCTAAATTCTCGTTCGTATTTGGCTTGACTTAAACCAATAGATATTCCAAAAAACAATAGGAAAATAAAGCAGAATATATTTTTCATAAATGTAAAGTTCAAAATAGAATTCCTGGGAAAAATTTGCTAAACCTCATTATATCTGCTACAGCTTAGTTCATGGTCGTTTACCATACCCGTTGCTTGCATAAAGGCATAAATAATTGTACTGCCAACAAATTTAAACCCTCTTTTTTTAAGGTCTTTACTTATCTTATCAGATAAGGGAGTAGTAGCTGGAGCTTCTTTATAATTCACCACCTTATTTTTTATTGGTTTGTCATTCAAAAACCCCCAAATGTACATGCTAAAACTTCCAAATTCATTTTGAATATTTATAAAGGCCTGGGCATTGGTTTTGGCAGAATTCACCTTTAACCTATTGCGTATAATACCCTTGTTTTGTAATAAGGATTGGATTTTGGAGTCATCATATAATGCGATTTTTTTATAATCAAAATCATCAAATGCTTTCCTGAAATTTTCGCGTTTACGCAAAATTGTTATCCAGCTAAGTCCGGCTTGAAAAGTTTCCAGTATCAAAAATTCAAATAAAGTATCATCATCCTTAACGGGTACGCCCCATTCTTTATCATGATAGTTTTCGTATAAGGTGTCACCTTCGCACCAACCACATCTCTTTTTTTCCATAGCAGAATTATGGATTTAAAGATATGGGAATTAATTAAAAATATTGAACGATACAAAGATAAAGCGGCATACCTAAAGTAATATTAAAGGGAAAAGTAATGGCCAAAGCCATGGGCAAGTACAAACTAGGATTTGCTTTTGGGGCGGCCAAACGCATTGCGGCAGGTACGGCAATATAGGATGCACTGGCTGCTAGAATGGCGAACAAGAGTCTATTGCCATCACTCTGTGTAATAACGGAACTTATAATCGCTACGGCACTACCATTAATTAAAGGAATAATTATAGCGAATAATAAGGCAAACCAGCCCTTTTTCATAAAATCATTAAGTTTTTTACCGCTACTAATACCCATGTCTAAAAGAAACACTGCCAAGAATCCTTTAAAGATATCTGTGGTAAAGGGCTTAATGCCCATTGCCTGATGGTCACTCGCTAGAAAACCAATACAAAGGCTACCAATTATGAGTAAGACACTACCATTGGTAAGGGAGTGCTTTAGGACGGTCGAGAGGTTAATTTTGTTCTTCTTATTTTTTTGGAAATAAGACATTAATAGGACACCAATAATTATTGATGGTGCTTCCATTAAGGCCATTACTGCCACCATATGCCCACCAAAATTTATTTGTTCAATTTCCAAGAAGGATATGGCGGTTACAAAGGTAACGGCGCTTACAGAACCGTAAGCCGCTGCTATAGCTCCAGAATTGGCTGCATTGAATTTTTTTCGAAGAATAAAATAAGAATAAATGGGTATAAATAGCGCTAAAAAAACACCAAATAAAAGTGACCAAAGTATTTCCATATCCAAATTACTATGAGATAGCTCTACACCCCCTTTAAAACCAATTGAAAACATTAAATAAAGAGAGATAAACTTGGATGAATTTGGTGGTATTTCCAAATCACTTTTCAATTGAACTGCAAGTATACCCAAGAAGAAAAATAGTAGGGCTGGGTTCGTTAGATTGTCAACAAGTAAATTTAAATCCATTGATGGTAATAAGGTTATTTTGTTTTTTGGACAAAACAAAGCCTTCAATCCTTATTATATTTTATGGAGTGAAGGCTTTTGTATTGTTTTTAGTATGATTTATCTTATCGTAGTTTAGATTAATCTTCAATTTCTAGGACAATAGAACTATTTATTTTTAAATTTTTACCATCCCTCCTCGCAAGAGATATAAAATCCTTTACAATGCTCTTATCATATTCCAATTCATTTATTCTATCCGAAGGTTCCGCTGTATCACCATTTGGATGTACTGCGTAGACTGCCAAACGTTCCAATTTGTGAAAATTTATTTTATGATCTAAAAATGCGATTAATAAATCTGAAGCTTCTGTTGGGGTAAAGTTGCCTTTGATAAGGTCTACTGATTGTTTTGAATTTTTCATGCTTTGTTTTAGGGTTAATTAATTTTTCTTTTATCTAAATTTTTCTCTTTGTCATAAAGATTTACAACTCTTGAAAATCCTGTCTTGGTATTTTTTTCCTTAACTACTACAGCAATAGTTATTGTGGCAATTGCTATCGATAACTCTTTTAGGAACAATTTGTCATTTACATAGGAGAATGATAAAATGAAAGTCGCAAATGCCACAATAAAAATTATTTTTAGTAATTGATTTCGGGGCTTTTTGTTCCGCTTATTTAATTGTATTACCTCTTTCATATTGATTTGTTTTTTAGTTCTCGAGGCAAAGGTGTGAATCTTATTTGATAAAATATTATTTATATTTATTATGAAAAACATAAAAAATATTTATGAATTATACGTTGCATCAACTTCAAGTGTTTCTTAAAGTAACAGAGAAAGAGAGTATTACGCTTGCGGCAGAAGAGTTGTTTTTAACGCAGCCAGCCGTCTCAATTCAACTAAAAAATTTTCAAGATCAATTTCCAATTCCACTTACGGAGGTGGTGGGTAGAAAGCTCTTTGTAACGGATTTTGGCCAAGAAATTGCCAAAGCGGCAGAAAAAATATTAAATGAGGTGCACGCCATAAACTATAAGACATTGACTTACCAAGGCAATCTCTCTGGTCGGTTAAAATTATCAGTTGTATCCACTGGTAAATATGTGATGCCCTTTTTTTTAAATGGTTTTATGAGGGAAAACAATGGACTTGAGCTAATTATGGATGTAACAAATAAGTTAAAGGTAGTTAGGGCCTTGGAACTAAATAAAATTGATTTTGCGTTAGTTTCGGTTTTGCCTGATAATTTAAAAATAGAAGCTGTGCCACTTTTGGAGAATAAATTGTTTTTTGTGGGTAGTGGGAATGAGGTGTTATATAAAAAATTGACTAAAAGACAACTTTTTGAAACGCGACCGCTAATCTTTAGGGAACCTGGTTCGGCTACCAGAAACGCTATGGAAGATTTTATAGCAAAGAACAAATACAGGTCTATTAAAAAAATGGAACTTACCTCTAATGAAGCCGTTAAACAAGCTGTAATAGCCGGTCTAGGATATTCTGTTATGCCTCTCATTGGAATAAAACATGAGCTAAAGAATAAAGACTTAAGAATAGTAGACGTGAAAGGCTTGCCAATTAACACTACTTGGAATTTGGTTTGGTTAAGTTCAAAAAAACTATCGCCCGCCGCTCACGCTTTTTTAAACTATTTAAAACAAGAAAAGGAACGTATTATTGAAGATAGTTTTAGTTGGATTAAAGAATACTAAAGCGGGTAATACTGTAAAAAATTGACGTTTATTTTTAGGTAATAACGCTAATCTGTTTAGAGACTAATCTAAGTTTGCTTTTCGTTGGATTAATAAGGTGTATATAATACGGCCCAGAGCCCAATATTATAGGTAAGCATGGGATTTCTAGGCCGTATCGGAGAACAAAAATTAATATTAATTATTTGCTAATGATTCTTTAGATAAATTAGGTCGCACTAGCTCATTACTTTCAATAGCTTTACTCAGGTTTGCCGAAACCAAGGTAAAGCGATTAAAGAATTTACCGCCCGCTAAAGGGACTAGTTTGGCCATTTGATCACCCTTTGAATTAACATGTGATGATTTAACCCTTACCGCCATTCCATTTAAACTTTTAAAATTAGCTATTGCACCTCGTTTAATTATAAAATTGGCTCTTGGGAAATCAATATGGTCAAAAGGCATATTATGATTTTTGTTAATAATCAAAACATCGCCATCGGTAACCATTATGTTATGATCTTGCCCAAATAGTTTTGGTGTTATAAATAACAATACAAAAACAAACATTAAATTTCTCATAATAATCTATTATTTAGGGTTGTACTTCGTTTTTAACTATTCTTTACGCTTATTAAAGCTTTGTAATCAGTCTATCAGAACCTCTAAATTATCTAGCTTCTTATTTATTTGACAACTGGCAAAATGATAATATAGCCCTCCTGTAATTGTTAGATTACAATTTTAAACACAAAATAATAAGAATATTATAAAAAATAGGAATACTGTCGTTAAAAGAAAGTTAAACTATCACTATATGATAGTGATACTATTATATTTGTATTGCAATATTATTAAAATATGGAACATTTACTTAGATCAGTAAAAATTGTCATAAACGATAAAATATTTGTGAAAGACCCTGAATCATCTGATTTGGGCAAGAGAATCATTAAACATAGTATTATAATGATCAATGAGATGGGATTTGAGAGCTTTACCTTTAAAAAATTAGGGGTAGAGATCAATTCCAATGAGAGTTCTATCTATAGATATTTTGAAAACAAACACAAGTTATTGCTTTATCTAGCTTCTTGGTATTGGGGATGGATGGAATATCAATTGGTTTTTGCTACCAATAGTATATCCAACCCAAAGTTAAAATTAGAAAAGGCTATTGGAGTGGTAACCAAAACTACTGTAGAGGATTCATCTTTTTCACATATAAATGAAGTACTTCTCAATAAGATAGTTATCAATGAATATTCTAAATCGTACTTAACTAAAGAGGTTGATGTAGATAATAAAGATGGTTATTTCGTGATTTATAAAAGATTGGTAAATCGGTTAAGTGAAATGATTACCCAAGTTAATTCGGGTTATTTATATCCTTCAAGTTTGGCTAGCACAATTTTGGAGGGTTCTCTACACCAAAATTTTTTAAAAGACCATTTTAATTCTTTGACCAATTGCCATAACAACCAAAGTACTACACAGTTTTTCTTACAATTGGTATTCTCATCACTTAAACAATAAGCTTTATGTCTAAAAATTTTATGACCCCATGGCAAAGGTTGCTGGGAATGTTGCGGTTGGACAAACGGGATATCCTACAGATTTTTTATTATGCCATCTTTGCGGGTATTGTAAGTTTATCGCTTCCTTTAGGAATACAGGCAATAATTAATCTTATCCAAGGCGCCCAGATAAGTACGTCGTGGATAATTCTCGTAATTCTGGTAACCTTAGGTGTGGCATTCGTTGGGATTCTACAGTTAATGCAGTTAAGGATTATTGAGAATGTCCAGCAGAAAATATTTACAAGAGCATCTTTTGAGTTTGCATATAGGTTTCCTAAAATAAAAATGAGCGAGTTACATAACTATTACCCGCCAGAACTTGCGAATCGCTTTTTTGACACCTTGACCATACAGAAGTCATTATCAAAGGTGCTTATAGATTTCCCTGCTGCTTTGCTCCAGATTATTTTGGGGTTACTGCTGCTTTCTTTTTATCATCCCTTTTTTATTATTTACGGAATACTCCTGTTAGGTCTGATTTATATCGTATTTAAGTTTACCGCTCAAAAAGGTCTGGATACTAGCTTGGATGAGTCCAAGAATAAATATAAAGTGGCACACTGGCTACAAGAAATAGCACGGTCCATAATAAGTTTTAAACTGTCTGGAAAAACATCGCATGCCATTGATAAAAATGACTCTTTGGTGTCTAGTTATTTAGATGCTAGGGAAAGTCACTTTAGGATCATAGTAATACAGTTTATACAGATGATCGGTTTTAAGATTTTGGTTACGGCCGGTCTTCTGTTAATAGGGGGTCTATTGGTGTTAAACCAAGAAATGAATATTGGTCAGTTTGTTGCGGCAGAAATTATTATCCTATTGGTTATTAATTCCGTTGAAAAACTCATTCTAGGTCTTGAAACGTTCTATGATTTACTTACATCTTTGGAAAAAATGGGTCAAGTAGTAGATAAGGAATTAGAACTGCAAGAAGGGGAAAAGCCATTCAAGGAAAATGAAAGCTTTACGGTAGAATTGGAAGACATACATTACAAACTTCCAGATACAGGCAAAGGAATACTTAATGGTATAAGCTTAAAAATTACACCAAACAGTATTATTTATTTAAAAGGAGGAAGGGATTCTGGTAGAACAAGTCTATTACGTGTCGTAGCCGCTATTTTAGAACCGGACTCTGGAGGTATGTATGTTAATAATGCTTCTATTCAGGGGATGAACCTTAATTATTATCGGTCTCATTTAGGACAGTCCTTATTGGAGGAGTCCCCGTTTGAAGGTACTATATTTAACAACATTACTTTTGGCAATACCGATTTATCCCAGGATCAGATTTATTGGGCCATGGAAAAGGTTGGCCTTACCAGTTTTGTAAAAGAACAGCCCAATGGCCTACAGACGATTTTGTACCCAGAGGGAAAACAAATTCCGCATATCGTTTCCAAAAAAATTGTTTTGGCAAGAAGTATTGTAAGCAAACCTAAATTATTGGTGCTTAAAGATCCATTAGATCAATTTGGTAAGGAAGAGGCCAATAGGATTATGAAATTTTTGACAGACCCGGAAAATGGATGGGCCTTGTTGGTCGTGAGTGAAAATGATGCATGGTCAGATTACTGCAACGGCATAGTCACTTTGGAAAGGGGTAAAATCGTGAACGAAAAATACAGGTAAGGTTATGTTGAACATTTCACACAATAAGCTTAATAAAAAAGTTTCTCTAGATAGATTTGCTTCTGTACAGAAAGTATTTCATCAAAGGCATTACAAGCATTTTAATCGCTTTCTAATGGCGTTTACTATTATTGGGGTCATAGTGTTGTTTTTGCCGTGGACCCAGTCCATTACTGGTACGGGCTATTTAACCACACTAATGCCTGGACAAAGACCACAAACCATACAATCCCCGATACCTGGACGTATCGAAAAATGGTACGTTCAAGAAGGAGACTATGTTAAAAAAGGAGATACCATATTGTTCATTTCCGAGGTAAAGAACGAATACTTTGATCCACGGCTAGTAGAAAGAACAGGTCAGCAAATAAGGGCAAAGGAAGCCTCTGTTACCTCTTATGGCGGAAAGGTCAAAGCATTGAACAATCAAATAGCGGCATTAACCAAAGAACGTAGTTTAAAGCTTCAACAGGCAGAGAACAAATTATTACAGTCCAGATTAAAGGTACAAAGCGATAGTATAGATCTCGAAGCTGCAAAAACCAATATCTTAATAGCCCAACGTCAATTTGACCGTACGGAACAATTACAAAGCGAGGGTCTAAAGGCGGTAACCGATGTGGAGGAAAAACGGTTGAAGCTACAGGAAACACAGGCAAAACTTATATCGCAAGAAAACAAATTGCTGGCCGCAAAAAATGAAGTTATAAATGCCGAAGTAGAAATAAATAGGGTTAAGGCGGAGTATTCAGATAAAATCTCTAAAGCACAGAGCGACATGTTTACGGCGCAGTCCAATCAATTTGATTCAGAGGCACAGGTAACAAAGTTGGAAAACCAATATACCAACTATGAGATCCGTAGTCAGATGTATTATATAAGGGCTCCTCAAAACGGTTATATCAACAAAGCTATACAGGCCGGTATAGGTGAAACGTTTAAGGAAGGCGATCGTTTGGTGGGCATTATGCCATCGGACTATGAAATGGCGGTAGAAACTTTTGTAGAACCTATAGACCTTCCATTATTACATTTAGGGGAGAAAGTTAGGATTCAATTTGATGGGTGGCCCGCTATTGTTTTTAGCGGATGGCCTAATGTCTCCTATGGTACCTATGGCGGAGAGGTGGTAGCTATAGAAACTTTCATTAGCGACAATGGTAAATACAGAATTTTGTTGGCTCCAGACGAGGAAGATTATGAGTGGCCAAAAGATTTAAGAGTGGGGTCGGGTGCCAGAACCATTGCTTTGTTAGAAGATGTACCTATTTGGTTTGAATTGTGGCGACAGTTAAATGGCTTCCCACCAAATTATTATCAACCTCAGGGTGCTCAAGCAAAACCTGTAAAAAAATAAACATGAAGAAGTATATTCTTGGTCTATTTTTTGGTCTGGCACTTAGCATCCAAGCCCAAGGGCAAGACTCTGTAAAGCTAAGGTTCAATGAGTATCTGGGGTATGTAAAGAAATTCCACCCAATTGCCAAACAGGCTAACTTGGCTATAGGTATGGGTCAGGCCAACCTCATGAAATCAAGGGGAGGTTTTGATCCAAAGGTAGAGGTAGATTATAGCCGGAAAGAGTTTAAGGGAACGGAATATTATGACAGGTTAAATGCAACCTTTAAAATACCCACCTGGTATGGCATTGAGCTTAAAGGTAATTTTGAGCAAAATGAAGGTTCTTTTATAGATCCGGCAGAAACGGTACCAGAAGATGGGTTGTACAGTGCAGGAATATCGGCGTCTTTATTACGTGGGTCTTGGATCAATGAACGTATGGCTACCTTGAAAAGGGCAAAATTTTTTAGGGAACAAAGTAAGGCCGATAGGGATCTCTTGGTAAACCAGGTCCTATTCGATGCTTCCTTAGCTTATTTCAAATGGCTGCAAACCTATAAGGACAGTAAGGTGTTCTCTAATTTTCTTGACAACGCCCAAGTACGTTTTGAGGGGATTAAAAAAAGTGCTTTGGCGGGAGATAAAGCAGCAATCGATACTGTGGAGGCTAAAATAGCTGTACAGAATAGGGCATTGGAGTTAGAACAGGCCAATGTAAAATTTAGAAATGCTTCGTTGGAACTATCTGGGTTTTTATGGTTGGGAGATAATATTCCAACCGAGTTGCAACCCAATGTGATTCCGGATGACAACCTAGATTTGGAGATAGATACGACTTTGGAAATTTTAGGGAAGCCCCTAGATAGTTTTACCTTGGAGAATCACCCTAAATTAAAGTCCTTAAGTTATAAGGTAGACGGATTGCGGGTAGACAAACAATTAAAGACCAATAAACTATTGCCCACCTTAGATGTGGAATATAATTTTTTAACGGAAAGCCCTGAACTTATCAACTCATTTATTACCGAGCAATATAAAGGAGGGCTAATATTTCAGATGCCCTTATTTTTAAGAAAAGAAAGAGGTGACCTTAAATTAGCTAAAATTAAGCTTAGGGATGCACAATATGAGCTAGATAATGCCCAGATTCAGGTAAGGAACAAGGTGCTTGCCATATATAACGAGTTGGATTCCTTTGAAAGGCAAAACGAGCTTATTTATAATATAGTTACAAATTATAACACCATGTTATCCGCGGAGGAGCGTAAATTCAGCTTCGGAGAAAGCTCGCTATTTCTTATTAACTCTAGGGAGAGCAAACTTATTGATGCCGTACTTAAGCAAAATGCCGTTCAGAATAAATTTTATACGGCAAAAGCCAAATTATTTAATAGCTTGGCTGTGAACCCGGAGAATCTATAAATAAAATCAAACCAGAAATATGCAGTTAAATAAAATTAAGCAGCAGGTAAATTTTAAGTTGCTTCTTAAGGATTCTTTTTTCATAATTTCTGGAATAGTTCTAGCTGCCTTTGCTTTGGAAAGTTTTTTGTTGCCGAATAAATTTATAGATGGTGGTGCAACAGGGATATCACTTCTAATTGCCGAAACCTCTAGCATACCGCTGTATGTATTGATTATAATTGTAAATATACCTTTCGTAATTCTGGGGTATAAAGTAATAAGTAAATTATTTGCCCTAAAGACGGCACTGGCTATTTTTGGTTTGGCCCTAGTTTTGGTACTAGTAGATTTTCCTGAAATCACACAAGATAAATTATTAGTGGCCGTTTTTGGTGGTTTTTTCTTAGGTGCCGGTATTGGGCTTTCCGTTAGGGGAGGCAGTGTGTTGGATGGAACCGAAGTTTTGGCCATTTTTTTAAGCAGAAAACTAGGTACTACTATTGGCGATATTATTATCCTGATCAATATTTTGGTCTTTTCGGCGGCGGCATATCTTTTGACCATTGAAACGGCCTTATATTCTATGTTAACTTATTTAGCGGCTTCCAAAACTTTGGATTTTGTTATTGAAGGTATCGAAGAGTATACCGGAGTTACCATAGTATCGGAATCTAGTGAGGAAATACGATTAATGATTATAGATAAATTGGGTCGTGGGTTAACTATATATAAGGCAAAAGGCGGGTATGGAAGACATGGTATTCATACCGAATATGATGTTATTTATACGGTAATCACTCGTTTGGAAATACGTCGCCTCAATATAGAAATCAACAAGATAGACCCAAAGGCATTTGTAGTAATGGGGAAAATAAATGATACTAGGGGAGGAATGATAAAGAAACGTTCTTTGTAAGGAATCTTGTTTCAAAACTACCAAGGCATCATGAATATAAAAGATAGTATAGTCGGATCTAAATCAAGGATAAAATTATTGGCTAATGTATTAAACAAAGCCATATCCTATGCAGAGTATCGTGAGATGGTATATACTTTGGCTCAAGAAAGAAAATCTACTGGTCCTAACCAGACCGAGGCATTATCAAACTATACCATCTTAAATGACCGTCGTATGAAACGATGGGACAAAGTTATAAAGTTGGATGAAGCATTGGTTCAAAAAATCAATCAGGTACAAGAAAAAATAGAATGGTTGGTCATCACGGAAAGTTGGTGCGGTGATGCCTCCCCTGCGTTACCGGTGATGAACAAAATAGCCGAAATTAATCCGAATATCCAATTAAAAATTGTCCTTCGTGATGAGAACCCAGCGCTAATGCAGCAGTTTTTAACGAATGGAGCCATGTCTATTCCTAAATTAGTTCAAATTAACCCAAATACAATTGAAGTTACAGGTACATGGGGTCCACGCTCCACTGAGGCTACTCGGCTAGTTGAGAATTATAAGGCAGAACACGGAATGTTAAGTACAGAATTTAAGGAAGGTCTTCAGCTATGGTATAATAAGGACAAAGGGCAGAGTGTATTAAGTGATTTGCTAGAATTACTTCCCTTGGAATAAATAAGTTATAGTTCCCTTTTGGGATGCCTTGTCGGCAGGGCTAAATTTTGCCTTTAAGGCATAAGCTATAGCATTTTCCACCAAGCATCCGTTAGATGTTCCAGAACTTTTGGCATTAAAATCGGCTTTGGTTACATAACCTGAGTTATCAACTATTATATTAATAACTACTTTTCCACCTTCTATACATGTATAAATTGGAGGTGGTAGCCTGTAACTGTTTCTGTCTATTAAGGAATAGGAGATTGAAGTTCTTTTGTCAGCCAAGTTATTGGTGAACTCTTCTTTTTTAGCTTCTTTTTCACCAAGGGATTGTTTAATTTCTTCACGCTTTTTGGCCAGCTCTTTTACTTTGGCGGCATATTCAGAATCGGAGATAAGCTGATCGGAAACTTCCCCCGCACTCATTGCTGCTTTTTCTTCTAGTATTTCTTCAAGTGTTTTTAGAGGTTCGGGATTTCCATAACTAGGTTTTGCAGTTTCATTAAATGCCATATGGCTTTTAATAGGCTCTGCATTGGAAATCTCCTCTACTAATTTTTCTTTTTCTTCTAACTCTTCAAGAAGTTCTTCATCCAAAACCATTTCAACAACATAATCGTCATCTTCCTCTTCTTGTGCACCTAATTGAATGTTATAGAGCACCAATACAATTATCGCCATTGAAAAAATGGTAATAATTAAAGAAAGCTGTTGTCTATTTAGATTCATGGTTATATAACCTTTTTTTCCTGAAAATATTACAGAAAATTGGTAAACAAGGGGCGTTTAATTAAATTCTTTATAATTCCTCTTCAAATATCTGTTTTGACAAGACCAAAGGGTCTTGGGCTATATCTACGTTAAAATCGCCTATTTTGGTTCTTCTTAAAGCTGTTAAATGCCCTCCAGAACTTAACGCTTTGCCAAAATCATAGGCTATGGAACGTATATAGGTTCCTTTACTACAAACAATCCTGAAATTTATTTCCGGTAAGCTAATTGCTGTAATTTCAAATTCTAAAATTTTAGTTTTCCTGGTTTTAATTTCAACGAATTTCCCCTCTCGGGCGTATTCATAAAGTCGTTTACCGTCTTTTTTTAATGCAGAAAAAATGGGTGGTGTTTGCTCAATTTCACCAATAAATTGTAAAATTGTTTTTCGAATATTTTCTTCTGTGATGTGTTCTGTGGGGAAAGTTTGGTCTATTTCCGTTTCCAAATCATAGGAAGGCGTGGTAGCCCCTAGGGTAATTGTTCCGGTATACTCCTTGGTCTGGCCTTGAAATTCTGGAATTTTTTTAGTGAATTTTCCAGTACAAATGATTAAAAGGCCTGTGGCAAGAGGGTCTAATGTACCCGCATGACCAATTTTTATTTTCTTTAGGTTGAATTGTTTGCGTATTGCCCATTTCAATTTGTTCACCGCTTGAAAAGAAGTCCAGCCTAACGGTTTATCAATTAGTAGTAATTGACCATTTAAAAAATCATCTTTGGTCAAAGCTTCCATAATAAGGTGGGTTTAACATTCGGGATTAAGGGTTCATAAAGCCATATACCACGGCTATTAAACCAACTATTAGGCAATAAATGGCAAAATAGGAAAGTTTGCTTTTTCGTACCAATTGTATCATCCAAGTACATGCTCCAAGACCCGCAATAAATGCGGCGATAAACCCAGCGCCCATAGCAACATTATTTTCACCATTAAACGTAAGGTCCCCGCTCATTACATCCTTGGCGATTTTGCCAAAAATTAAGGGAACAACCATTAAAAAGGAAAAACGTGCAGCTTTGGATTTATCTACTCCCAGTAATACCGAAGTAGAAATAGTGGCGCCACTTCGCGATATACCCGGCAACATAGCTATAGCTTGTGACACACCAACTATAAAAGCATTTCCAAAGCTTACTTTTTTGTCGGTATCCTTGGCTTTGTCAGCAAAATATAAGAGTACTGCCGTAATCAATAACATAAAACCTACGAATTGGATGTTTCCACCAAAAAATGCCTCTAGTTGTTCCTCAAAAAATAAACCGACAAAAACTGCCGGTAACATGGAGATGATTATTTTAACCGAAAACTGACTTTCCTCGTTCCATTTAAATTGAAAAAGACCTCGAATAATTTCCCAAACATCCTTTCTAAAAACAAAAATGGTGCTTAATGCAGTGGCAAAATGCAATACAACGGTGAACAACAAACTTTCTTCTGGCACGGAGTTATCTCCCAAAATAGCCTTGCCTAATTCTAGGTGGCCACTAGATGAAACTGGAAGAAATTCTGTTAATCCTTGTATTATACCAAGGATTATGGCATCTAATGTATCCAATTAATCTTTCTTTTTGTGTGGGTTCAACAAAATAGCATAGACCTCTATTCCTAAGCCCACCAGCACTAAAGTTGGCGCTAACCTAATTCTTCTAAAATTATAGATTTCTGGATTAAAGACATTGGGATCATCACTGCCACCTCCGCTCATTAAAATAAAGCCAATCGCAATACACGCCAAACCAATGAACATAAACAGATAATTTTTTTTCTGAAAAATAAACTCCTGTTTTGGTGTGTTTTGCACTTTGTTCTTTTTGCTCATAGGGGCAAATTTAATAATATAATTCGTCTGTTCTCAGGTTTAGGAAACGTTGTGTTGCAAAATAAGTGCTAACAAAAGAAATTAATATACCTAAACCAAAGACACTTACCAGTAGAATAATCAGAATATAAGGCTCTTCCAACAAGCCAAGATCCTGAAAATTGGTATGTACATAATAAACAACCCCGCCAATGGCTAACAAGGCCAACAACGCCCCTATCATTCCTAATTTTATATTTTGCCAAATAAAAGGTCTTCTAATAAACGTCTTGGTGGCGCCTA
>CBFIGW010000018.1:0-32394 GCA_965662155.1 Maribacter sp.
GCTGTAGTGCTGAATTACATACCTCAGATTAAACTAATACTGTTTTAAGTTCATTTCTATATTCCGAAGGGTTTTGCCCTGTAAATGCTTTAAACGATTTATTAAAGTGGGAAAAGTTGTTAAAGCCACATTCAAAACATACCTCTGTAATACTCATGGGTTTTTCTGCCAATAATTTGGAGGCATGCACCAAGCGATATTCATTAACAAACTGTACAAAGGTTTTATTGGTAATCTTTTTGAAATACCTACAAAAAGAAGGAATGGTCATGCTTACCATAGATGAAATTTGATCAAGAGTAATTTCTTCCTTAAAATTATTTTTAACGTGGTTAAAGATAACATTGATGCGGTCGTTATCCTTAACATCGGTTTCCAGAGAAAAACCACTTGCATTTAATAAACGTATTTCTTTGGAGTTACCAAGTTCATTTAAAATATTTAAGATAGACAATAGCCGCTGAAAATCTGTCTGGTATTCCAGAACTTCCATTTTTTCACCAATTTTAACCTTGGTCTTACCATAAAAGGCAATTCCACCACTGGCCGAGTTAAAAAGACTTTCGATTTTTTTCATTTCCGGTATTTTAAAAAAATCGGTTCCCAAAAAATCTAGCTTCATTTGTACCACGGTCTCACTTGTATTGCCCGTTAGCGCATCTGTAAATCCGCAATGCGGTAGATTACTACCTATTAAAATTAGATCACCGTTGGTATAATAGGATACATGACTACCTATTTGGCGTTTGCCGGAGCCCCCATTTACATAGACCAATTCCAGTTCTGGATGAAAATGCCAAACATTGTTTTTGTTGAGTTTATTCTCATCAAATTTCTGATATGTGAAAGAATGGCCAAAATCTGGCTCAATAGCTTCAAAAGTAGGTTTTTGAATATTCATAAAAATAGGTTTACTAAAGTAAAATTAGACAACTATAAACTAGCCTCTATTTACAAAATTAACCTAAATATGTGCAATATTAACATCTTAACAATTTTTAACAATACTCATGGTTAAAATAGAACACATATTGGAAAATTGTGATGTAGTGAGCCTTTGGTTATGGGCGTATGTTTGTAGTGTAAATTATTAATTAATCCTTTAAAGTAATTTATTATGAAAAACATTTTAAAATTCACAACAGTAATTGCCTTATTGTTCGCTACAGTAGCAGGCATGGCAAATGAGCCAAGAGTAGATGTAATCTCTTTGAGAAAAGATAAAAGCGTTGTCCTAACATTGGACGCATCTTCAGAAAAGGTGAAAATTAGACTTACGGATGAGCAGTCCAACACTATATACTCAGAAAGTATTACTGGTGGTGCTTATAGTAAAAAGTTAAATATGTCAGATTTGGCAGACGGTATGTACTATTTAACTACAGATGATAAGTATAAGAGCTATTCGTATACTTTGGAAATCAAAAATAATACGGTAAAGTTGGTAGAGACTATTGAGTCTGAAAAGCCATATTTTAGGAAAACAGCTGATAAGGTATTCATAAACTTTTTAAACTTGGATAGTTCTAAAGTTTCTTTAAAAGTATTTGACGAAGAGTATAGATTAATATACACTGAAACAGTAAAAGATACATTTGTAGTGGAAAAAGCCTTCAATTTTGAAAACGCTATTTCTGGTACCTATACAGTAGTAGTTTCTAATGATACTGATACTTATGTAGAAGAGTTTGTTGTTAATTAAGTTGGTTTAAGTTAATTTCATTGAAAAGGGAGCTGGAGAGCTCCCTTTTTGTTTTTATAAATTGTAATAATAGATTGCCCAATACATTAAAAGAAATTGTAATGGTATTCTAAGGATTAAAATCCAAGAGGGAATACCGGCTGAAGCCTTTTTACCCGAAAGCATATAAAAATGTACCGTTAAAAAGACTATTAGCATAAGCGTTATACCTAAAAGGG
Organism: Maribacter sp.; assembly: GCA_965662155.1. Classification (GTDB taxonomy): domain Bacteria; phylum Bacteroidota; class Bacteroidia; order Flavobacteriales; family Flavobacteriaceae; genus Maribacter. The sequence goes on from CBFIGW010000018.1 coordinate 1,921, forward strand.
CAATGTTTTTTGTGTATGGGAAGCATAACCCTAAGCCCAATAAAATTTCAGCTAAGCCACTCCATATAACCAAACCCTTATGATTAGGTAAATAGCGAGGCATGATCCGCATATACATTTTAGGCTTTACAAAGTGCATTATACCTGCAAATATGTAAAGTATGGACATGGCATAAAGATGCCATGGGTAAAGTCCTATCATTTGATATATTTTAAAAATCGTTCTTTTTTATAGGCAGGAACCGCTTCATTTTCCATAAAAAGTTTTAATAAATCTTGTGGTTTGTCTTTAACGAACATCAATTGATAAAACTGTTGTGAGGTTAGCGTATTTTGAGATTCTTTGGTCAAAATCAATTCATCACCTGTTTTAACGAAGCCTTCCTTTAGAATTTTTACATAGGTACCTGGATGTTCATGTGTAATAAACTCTTTAAGTATTTCTTGTGTTCCAAATCGCACCCCTAATTTATAACATGGTTCACGCGGTTGCGAAATCTGAACCAATGCTGTACCTAGCTTATAGATATTCCCCACGCGTATGTTAGACTCATCCAAACCTTCTACGGTAAGGTTTTCACCAAACATTCCCCAATCCCAAATATGTTTTGGATATTTTTCTTTCCAATATGGGTAATAATCAGATGAAAACAAGTAGCAGGCTTTGTGAGTGCCACCATGGTTGATTCTATTGATAATGGTATCATTTTTAACATCATTTTTACGTAAAAAAAGTGCCTCTTCAGTAGGGTATTTAAAAATACCTGTTTGTTCTTCTTTTCCATTCCATTCAAATGTGGTTGGCTTACCTATATTTGTAGAAATAACCTTCATCCTGTGAAGATAAAAAAACCACCCACACTAAATAAGTGGAATTTGGTTATCTTTCTATACTTCTTAAAAAAAAGAGAGATTATCATCTAAAATTATCTCTTCAATGCCAAAATTGTAATTTATTATTACATTTAGGGCTATGGCTTTACTAACTTTTTTACTATTTACTGGATTTGTTGCATTTTACGCAACCTACAAACTACGAAAGGATAAATTAAATACTAAGGATGGTTATTTTCTTGGGGGGCGTTCATTAACGGGTATCGTTATAGCTGGGTCTTTACTGTTGACCAACATATCTACCGAACATTTGGTAGGTATGAATGGCTCATCGTACAGGAATGGGGCTATTGTAATTGCTTGGGAAGTAACTTCGGCCCTCGCTTTGATAATTGGCGCCCTATATTTTGCACCTAAATATCTTAAAATGGGATTGACCACTATTCCCGAATTTTTAGAGAAAAGGTTTGATGGGTTTACAAGAACCTCCGTTGCACTTTTATTGATAATATCATTTGTAGCCACTTTACTGCCTATTGTGTTATATACTGGAGCACTTAATATTGAATCCATTTTTGAGATTTCAGAATTATTGAATGTTAGTCAATCACAAGGTATTTTAATTACAGTATTAATTGTCGGGACCATAGGAGCTGTTTATGCCATTTTTGGCGGACTTAAAATGGTGGCGTATACAGACACTATAAATGGTTTTGGTCTTCTGGTTGCAGGACTTTTGGTACCTACTCTTGCCTTACTTAGCATTGGAGATGGAAACTTATTTCAAGGAATTGGGGAGGTTTTTCATAACAGTCCGGATAAGTTTAATGTAATAAGTGATGAATCTGGAGTTGGAGAGGGTGCCCGTGCGGCCATTTTACCTTTTGAAGTATTGTTTACGGGACTTATGGTAAATCAAATTTATTTTTGGACGATGCATCAATCCATTATTCAAAGGGTATTGGGAGCGGTGAATTTAAAGGAAGCGCAGAAAGGTCTGTTGTTTACAGGACTCTTAAAGATTTTGGTACCCTTGATCATTGTATTGCCGGGACTTATTGGATTTTATTATTTTGGTGAATCACTTTATGATAATCCAGATAGCGTGTATCCGGAGTTGGTGAAAAAAGTGATGCCTTTATGGTTAACGGGATTTTTTGTAGCTGTAATGATGGGAGCAATTTTAAGTACATTTAATAGTGCCCTAAATAGCGCGGCCACTGTATTTAGTCTGGGAATCTATAAGAGATATATTGCCAAAGATTCCCCGGACAAAAAACTAGTTGTAATTGGTAAATGGACGTCTTTGATATTAGCTGTTTTTGCCATAAGCATAGCGCCCTTTGTTGCCAACGCACCCGATGGGCTTTATCAACTTTTACAGCAATTGAACGGTATATTCTTTATTCCTATAGCCAGTGTGGTTACGGCCGGATTTCTTTTTCCAAAGGTTTCCGCATTTGGAGCAAAGATCGGTCTTGGATTTGGGCTTTTGTTTTATATAGTAATGTACTATCTCATAAAAGTAGACTTGCATTTTGTGCATATATGGGGAATAGAATTTGTATTGAATATTGCTATAATGCATTTAGCATCACTAATTAAACCAAATACCTATAAGTTCACTATTATAAATGCTGAGGTTCTAGACCTGCAACCCTGGAAGTACGCGAAGCCTTTTAGTATCTTTTTGGTTCTATTTACCGTTTTCCTGTATGTTGTTTTGGGAAATATTTGAAACAGTTTAAACTATGGTGTTTATTCATAAATGCAATACCTTATTTGATGAGATTATAAAATAAAAATGCCGCTTCTATTTGAAGCGGCATTTATTAATACTTAAAATTCAATTCAGAAAGGTTATTTCACCATATCATAACTACGTTTGATAAACGCAGTAAGTTCTGCACCTTTTAATAGTCCTTTGGACAATTTTGCCAAGTCTAAAGATTGATTGATCAATCTTTCTTTTTTCTTAGCCGTTTTGGTGTTTAGTATTTCACCTACCAATTCGTGGTTTGTATTAACGATAAGGTTGTACATTTCTGGCATGTTGCCCATACCAAACATGCCACCGCCACCTGTTTGCTGCATCTCCTTCATACGGCGCATAAATTCAGGTTCGGTAATAATAAATGGTGATGCATCACTGTCCATAGCCTCTAGTTGTACAGTATAGCTACTCTTTTCGCCAAATACTTTTTCTAGTTCAGTTTTAAGGGTTTCTTTCTCCTCATCCGATAATTTGGAAATTTGGGTATCTTCTTTCTGTATTAATTTATCAATATGGTCGGCATCTACACGTGCAAAGGATATTTTTTCTTTAGAAGTTTCCAATTTTTGCATTAGGTGACCAATGATTGGGGAATCCAATAATAACACTTCGTAACCTTTAGCTTTTGCAGCTTCAATATAACTGTGTTGCGCCACTTTGTCCGATGCATACAGGATAACCAATTTATCATCTTTATCGGTTTGGTTAGCCTTTAGCTTTTCCTGTAATTCCTCAAAAGTAAAATAACTGTCATCTACCGTAGGGTAAAGTGCAAATTTATCGGCTTTCTCAAAGAATTTGTCCTCGGAAAGCATTCCATATTCTATTACTATCTTAATATCGTTCCATTTGGCCTCAAAATCCTCTCGGTTGTTTTTAAACAAGGAATTTAATTTATCGGCAACCTTTCTCGTTATGTAGGATGATATCTTTTTTACTGCTCCATCTGCTTGTAAATAAGACCTAGAGACGTTTAATGGAATGTCTGGAGAGTCAATAACACCACGAAGCATTGTCAAGAATTCTGGTACAATACCTTCCACATTATCCGTAACAAATACTTGATTTTGATATAATTGTATCTTGTCTTTTTGTATGCTTAAATCATTAGTAAGCTTAGGGAAATAAAGTATTCCCGTAAGGTTAAAAGGATAATCTACATTCAAATGAATATGGAACAGAGGTTCCTCAAACTGCATAGGATACATTTCCCTGTAGAATGCTTTGTAATCCTCATCTTTTAAATCTGAAGGTTGTTTTGTCCAAGCAGGGTTTGGATTGTTGATAATGTTATCTACCTCCTGTGTTGGTGCTGGATCTTCTTCTTTAGCGTCTTCGGGTTTAGGTAAAGTTTCTGTTTTGGTTCCAAATTTAATTGGAACGGGCATGAACTTGTTATACTTACGCAACAGTTCATTAATTCTATTGTCCTCTAAAAATTCCGTAGAATCATCTGCAATGTGAAGGATAATCTCTGTGCCTCTTTCTTTTTTATCAGAACTTTCTATAGTAAAGTTTGGTGAGCCGTCACAGGACCAATGCACAGCAGGTTCTTCCTTATAACTTTTCGTAATGATCTCTACTTTTTCCGCAACCATAAATGCAGAATAAAAGCCAAGTCCAAAATGTCCTATAATACCAGAATCTTTGGCAGAATCCTCGTATTTATTTAAAAATTCCTCTGCACCGGAAAAGGCAACTTCATTAATATACTTTTTAACCTCTTCTTCTGTCATACCCAAACCATGATCTATGACATGAAGTTTTTTTCCTTCTTTATCAACCTTGATCTCAATCATTGGATTTCCATATTCAACCTTGGCTTCACCAATAGAGCTAAGATGTTTTAATTTAAGTGTGGCATCCGTTGCATTGGAAATCAATTCTCTTAGAAAAATTTCATGATCGCTGTACAAGAATTTCTTAATCAGCGGAAATATATTGTCTACCGAAACATTTATTTTACCTGTAGCCATTTTTATATATGTTTTAATTATGATTACTGCTAGCTAGTCAAAAAAAATACCATTCTGTGGAACAATGACAAACTGACATAGTTGACTGTAAAACTTTAACAAATATTTTGTTTAATTTATTTTAAATAAAGTTAAACATTATATATTTTTGTATTGCAATTGGGAATTTAAGTTGCTATGAAAAGGAATTAAATTGTAATTGCACGATTATTTATTGGTTAGGTTGTTTGAAACGTGCTCTCCCCGAGAGCACGTTTTTTAAATAAATCCCAATTTGTATCATTTTAAGTGTATTTTAAAATGAGTATTGTAACTTCAAGAAAAAATTATAATGGCTACAAAAAAGAAAAAAATCTCCGAAGATGATATTGTAAAAAGTTATATGGACTACGTTTTAGAAACAGAAACTTTTCCAAAATCGGTTTATAAGTTTTGTAAAGAAAATAAATTTAAGGAAGAGGAGTTTTATCAGTTTTATGGTTCCTTGGAATCGTTGCAAAAAGGAATTTGGGAAAAGTTTTTTGCCAACACCATAAAATTAATCAAGGGAAACAAGGACTATAGTGACTTTAGTAATAAAGATAAAATGCTTACTTTCTTTTATACTTTTTTTGAAGTATTTACACTGAATAGGAGTTATGTGCTTTTTGCCCTGCAACAAGATAAAAACCCGCTTAAAAATCTAACACAGCTTAAAGGACTTCGCATTAATGTGAAAGATTTTGCCAAAGAATTAATTGATGAAGGGAATAGCAATAAAACTTCGAAGTTTACACGGCACAATCCCACTTTGTATTCAGAAGGGGCATGGTTGCAATTCTTATTTGTTCTAAAGTTTTGGATGAACGATGATTCTCCCGGGTTCGAAAAAACGGATATGGCCATTGAAAAATCGATCAATACAATTTTTGATGTTTTTGAAAATACTCCATTGGATAACATAGTTGATTTTGGTAAGTTCTTATATAAAGAAACCATTGCATAACCTTTAATTTTTACACTTTGAAAACCTTAGATAAAATTCCCACAGGTAAGATAGAAAGAGCCAGTAAGCTGGTAAGGACCGGTGTTAAAATTGGTGGTAACTATGCCAAGTATTATAGCAAAAAACTGGTAAATCCAGAAATGTCCAAGGATGAGCTCAATGAGGATAATGCGGAGGATATTTATAATGGTTTAAAAAGTCTTAAGGGTAGTGCATTGAAGGTTGCTCAGATGCTTAGTATGGAAAAGAACCTTCTTCCAAATGCCTATGTTGAAAAATTTTCACTGTCCCAATTTTCAGTACCACCTTTATCCGGACCGTTGGTGAGAAAGACATTTAAAAAGTATTTTGGCGACTATCCAGAAGCTATATTTGACTCTTTTGAAAATGATTCTGTAAACGCGGCCAGTATAGGTCAAGTGCACAGGGCTACTAAGGATGGAAAAAAATTGGCGGTAAAAATACAATATCCAGGGGTAGCACAAAGTATTAGCAGCGATTTAGCACTGGTTAGGCCAATAGCAACCCGTATGTTTAATTTACAGGGAAATGACTCCGATAAATATTTTAAAGAAGTAGAAGGCAAATTGGTGGAGGAGACCAATTACATATTGGAAGTTAAGCAGAGTAAAGAAATAACCGATGCCTGTGCAATAATTGATAATCTAACATTTCCGAAATATTATGTCGAGTGGTCCAATGAAAAAATAATTACTATGGATTGGATGGACGGTGTACATTTGGGCGATTTTACCAAAAGTAGCTTTTCACAAAACTTGGGGAACAAGTTGGGACAAACCTTATGGGATTTTTACATGTTTCAGATACACGGACTTAAGAAAGTGCATGCAGATCCCCATCCGGGAAATTTTTTGATTAACGGAAATGAAGAATTAATCGCCATAGATTTTGGCTGTATTAAAGAAGTGCCGGATACTTTTTATGTACCTTATTTTGAACTTGCAAAAAAAGAGAATATTTCAAACGATAAAATTTTCACCGAAAAATTATACGACCTAGAAATTCTTATGCCAAATGACAGTCCGGAAGAGATTATTTTTTTTAAGGGACTTTTCCATGAAATGTTAAGCTTGTTTACGTCACCATTTCACGAAGAAACATTTGACTTTGGGAATAAAGAATTTTGGGATAAAATTGCTGCCCTGAGTGAACATTATGCATCTGACAAGCAAATACGGAAAATGAACGGAAATAGAGGGTCCAAACACTTTTTATATATGAATAGAACCTTCTTTGGACTCTATAACCTATTGCATGATTTAAAGGCGAAGATTAAAGTAAATAGTTACCTTCAATATTTAGATTAGAGGTTTGAGTTTTATGTAAATGACCTCCAGTTGAGAATAGTTGATTATCTTGCAATACTATTCTCAGAACTTTCTGTATAAAAATAAACGTAGATGTACAATTCAAAAATTACGGGTTTAGGTTATTATGTGCCCGATAATATCGTAACCAACGACGATTTGTCCAAAGTAATGGATACTAATGATGCCTGGATTCAAGAAAGAACAGGTATCCAAGAGAGAAGGCATGTTGTAAAAGGTGAGGATACTACAACTACCATGGGCGTAAAGGCTGCTAAAATTGCCATAGAGCGAGCTGGAATTGATAAAAATGATATAGATTTTATAGTTTTTGCCACCTTAAGCCCGGATTATTATTTTCCTGGTCCTGGAGTTCTTGTACAAAGAGATTTAGGTATTAAAACCGTTGGAGCATTAGATGTTAGAAATCAGTGTTCAGGTTTTATTTATGCATTGTCCGTAGCGGATCAATATATAAAAAGTGGTATGTACAAAAATGTACTTGTTATAGGTTCAGAATTACATTCCCATGGCCTTGATATGACTACTAGAGGAAGAGGTGTGTCTGTAATTTTTGGTGACGGTGCGGGTGCAGCGGTATTAAGCAGGGAAGAAGATACTACTAAAGGTATACTGTCCACTCATTTACATTCTGAGGGGCAACATGCGGAAGAATTGTCTTTAATAGCGCCCGGTATGGGTAAAAGATGGGTAACGGATATTATTGAAGATAATGATCCTAATGATGAATCATACTTTCCTTATATGAACGGACAGTTTGTTTTTAAAAATGCTGTAGTTCGTTTTAGTGAGGTGATTATGGAAGGATTAGGTAAAAATGAATTGAAACCAACAGATATAGATTTATTGGTGCCACACCAGGCCAACCTTAGAATTTCCCAGTTTATTCAAAAGAAGTTTCAGTTAACCGATGATCAGGTATTTAATAATATCATGAAATATGGTAATACAACGGCAGCATCTATTCCAATTGCTTTAACCGAGGCTTGGGAAGTCGGTAAAGTAAAATCTGGAGATTTAGTAGTATTGGCGGCGTTTGGTAGTGGTTTTACTTGGGGTAGTGCCATCATTCGTTGGTAAATAAAAACCCGTGACTTGTCACGGGTTTTCTAAATTGACAGCCTTCAGGAGAAAACCAACCAATTCCCTTTAGACCATCAATCTACTTTAATAGACTACAATTACATAAAGATGTTACGTTAAGATGATAGTTTAACCAATGCTTAACAGTATTAGATTTTATGGGTCTGCCAATGATATAAATCAAAACCCGGGCAATTGCCCGGGTTTCTCGCTGATAAGCTATACTAAACACTAACCATTAACTATAAATATATAGCAATATCAACATCTTAGGGTTTTTATATTTTAAAAGTCTACTTAGTATATTATAATTTGCTAATAGACGAAAATTTCAGTGAATTGTTACACTTCTTTTAAAGTTTAACATGTAAATAACAGAATGAAAAAGACACTAGTATTTGGAGCATCTTTAAAACCAAACCGTTATAGCAATATTGCTGTTAGGAGTTTGGTTAAAAACGGGCTCCCAACCGTAGCATACGGTCTAAGGACTGGAGTAATCGGGGGATTGCAAGTTAAGACCAATTTAGATGAATTCCAAGATATTCATACAATAACACTATATCTTAATCCAGTAAGGCAAGAGGAATACTATGATGCAATCATAGATTTAAAACCTAATCGGGTGATTTTTAACCCCGGCACGGAGAACCCTTACTTTTATAACTTATTGAACCAAAATGGGATAGAGGTAGAGGTTGCCTGTACTTTGGTGTTATTGTCAACCAAGCAATTTTAACGATAAAAGTGTGTAAACCTCTCAAGTGGACACTTTAGCCGACTTTTTAATTCTAATAAGCCATAGTCCAATAAAGGTAATTAAACCGTTAAGAGGTAAAAGTTCGTATCCAAATTGATACCCTCCCAATGCTTCAGAAGGTATTTTACCAAGAATCAGTATAATACTTACGGATACTAATGCCACAAGCCATACATATTTATCCCTTACCCGATATTTGGTGAAAATTCCAAAAGCAAATAAACCAAGTAATGGACCATAAGTGTAGGATGCTACGGTTAATAACCCGTCAATCACGTTTCTGTCTAGGATATATTTAAAAGATATTACTACAAGTATGAGTAATACACTCATACCAATGTGGGTTTTACGCCTAACTTTCTTTGCATCAATCTCAGACTTTTTACCGGTACCTAAAAAGTCAATACAAAAAGATGTTGTTAATGAAGTTAACGCACTATCTGCACTACTGTATGCGGCGGCTATCAATCCTAACATAAAGGTAATTGCTACGGTAATTCCTAATCCGCTATTTAATGCAATTTCGGGGAAAAGCAGGTCGGATTTTGGTTTGCCATCCATAAGTGGAATCTGTATTTGATTGGTGTCCGCATAAATAAACAATAAGGCACCTAAAAGCATAAATACAAAGGTGACCACAACCAAAACCACACTAAAGGAAACCATGTTTTTTTGCGCATCCCTTAAATTCCTGCAAGTAAGGTTTTTTTGCATCATGTCTTGATCCAAACCGGTCATACAAATAGTAACGAACATACCACCTATGAAAGATTTTATTAAGTGATTTTTAGCAAAAAAGTCATCGGTGAAGATAGTTTTACTGTACTCGGATAATTCCTTGGAATTTAGAAAATCTGCAAAGCTCCAGTTCAAGGTATCCAAAATAAAATATATAGAAAGTCCAACGGATATCAACATAAATAGCGTCTGTAGCGTATCAGTCCATACAATTGTTTTTATACCACCTTTAAAAGTGTAAATCCATATTAATAAGATGGATAGGGTAACCGTTACCTCAAAAGGCACGTTCCAAGCATCAAAAACAAATTGTTGCAGAACTATAGCTACCAAAAACAAACGAAAAGCAGCTCCTAAAACTCTAGAGATAAAGAAAGAAATAGCACCGACCTTATAACTCACAAAGCCAAAACGAGTGTCTAAATATTCATAGATAGATGTTACATTTTGCTTGTAATAGATAGGTAGTAATACGTATGCGGTGATCAAATACCCTAAAAAGTACCCAAATACTACTTGCATATAGCTGAACTCTGAAGCATCTACCCAACCTGGAACAGATATAAAGGTAACTCCGGATAAGGATGCGCCAACCATTCCAAATGCCACTAAATACCATGGAGATTGTTTACCTGCCTTGAAAAAATCTTCATTGGAATCATTTTTTCCGGTGAAATATGAAATAATCAATAAGACAGCAAAATAGGCACCAATTAAAAGAAGAATATGTGACGCGGTCATGGGAAATATTTTGAGGGCAAAGTACAAAAAGTAAAAATAGTGCGTAATTTTACGGTAAAATTTAATCAATGGACTTTTCTTCCAAATTATTGGAAAATGCGGTTTACGAAATGTCGCAATTACCTGGTATAGGTAAGCGTACTGCATTACGTTTAGTACTGCATTTGTTAAAACAGTCTGAACGGAAAACAGGGGATCTTTCCACGGCTTTAGTACGGTTAAGAAATACGGTTCAATATTGTAAAAATTGCCATAATATATCAGATACGCAGTTATGCGAAATTTGCTCCAATACAAAGCGTGATAGTACTCTGGTTTGCGTTGTTGAGGATATACGCGATGTTATGGCCATAGAAAATACAGGTCAATACCGTGGAATGTATCATGTTCTAGGGGGTAAGATTTCACCAATGGAAGGTGTGGGGCCTCAAGACCTCACTATAAGCTCTTTAGTTGCAAAAGTAAAATCAGGAGAAATAAAGGAACTGATATTTGCGTTAAGCTCTACCATGGAGGGTGATACCACCAACTTCTATATTTTTAGACAGTTAGATGGGGTTGCCATTAAAACCTCCACTATTGCAAGGGGAATAGCAGTTGGAGATGAATTGGAATTTGCCGATGAGGTTACTTTGGGAAGAAGTATTTTAAATAGAGTGCCTTTTGAAGGTTCTTTGAATAATAATTGAGATTATTAAATTGTAGTAAAGTCATAAAACACCCTATAATTTTACTATTTTTGCAAAAAATATAGAATAAAGCAGCATTAAATTATTGATATGTCAAAATTCGAATTAAAACTGCCAAGAATGGGCGAAAGTGTTGCGGAGGCAACTTTAACCACTTGGCTTAAAGAAGTTGGCGATTCCATAGAAATGGATGAGCCTATTTTTGAGATAGCCACGGACAAGGTTGATAGTGAAGTGCCAAGCGAGGTGGAAGGAGTTTTGATTGAGAAGCGTTATGAGGTAGATGACGTGGTAAAGGTTGGGGATGTAGTTGCGGTTATAGAAATTAGCGGAGCTGCTGATTCGCAGAATAACGATGTAAATTCAACTATTGCAAAAGAAGACGAAGTTAAAGAGGAAGAAATGGTTGCTGCCGCGGAACAAGCGGTGATAACCGCAAAAGAGACCGTTGGTGTTAAAACAGCCGATTATTCCAGTTCAGAAAGGTTTTACTCTCCTCTAGTGAAAAATATAGCAAAAGAAGAAGGTGTTTCTTTTGAACAGTTAGAGGCAATCGTAGGCAGCGGTAAAGATGGGAGGGTTACCAAAGATGATATATTGGCATTTGTAAGTAACCATTCTGAAGTTGCTAAGGTAGAAGAAGAGCCAAAACCGGAACCTGAACAACCAACAATAGTTGAAAAGCCCAGAGAAGCCACGATATCACAGAAGAAGGAAGAAGTTCAGACCAAGGTATCGGCAGGTGATGAATTGATTCCAATGACAAGAATGGGTAAGTTGATAGTAAAACATATGGTAGACAGTGTTTCTACGTCAGCGCATGTCCAAAGTTTTATAGAGGTGGATGTGACCAATATTGTGAATTGGAGAAATAAAATGAAAAATGCATTTGAGCAAAGGGAAGGGGAGAAGTTAACCTTTACCCCTATATTCATGGAGGCTATCGCCAAGGCATTAAAAAAGCACCCCATGATGAATATCTCAGTTCAAGGTGATGCAATCATAAAAAAGAAGAATATAAATATAGGAATGGCAGCCGCGTTACCGGATGGTAATCTTATAGTGCCAGTTATAAAAAATGCAGATCAGCTTAATTTGGTGGGTATGGCCAAAGTGGTTAATGATTTGGCAAATAGGTCTAGAAACAACGCCCTTAAACCAGATGAGGTTAAAGACGGTACGTATACTGTTACCAATGTGGGAACTTTTGGCAGTGTTTTTGGAACACCAATTATAAATCAGCCGCAAGTAGGTATTATGGCTTTAGGTGCTATTCGTAAGATACCTTCTGTAATTGAAACCAAAGAAGGTGACTTTATTGGCATTAGAAGTAAAATGTACCTTTCACATAGTTACGATCATAGGGTGGTAAACGGTGCTCTAGGTAGTATGTTTGCCCAATCTGTAGCAGAGTATTTAGAGGCGTGGGACGTTAACAGAGAAATTTAATTCAAAAATTTAACGTTTTTTAGCTTTTTATTCTTCACCTATACCTAAGTGTAAGCCTATATTTAGCTTTTACTTTTTTCTAATCAGATTCATGAAAACATTTTCCCGTACTATAGGTAGGTTTCTTTTCCTACTTTGGATTGCTATGCCCCAGGTCTTAAAAGCACAACAACCACCAACTATAGAAAATAAAGAGGCCTTAAAATTATTTGTGGAATGCAATTGCGAACGTAGATATATTAGGCAAGAAATTAAGTTTGTGAGTCATGTCCGCGATCAAGCTTTAGCAAATGTTCAGCTGTTTATTTATGATGTGGCCAATGGTTCGGGAGGAAGAACCTATTTGTTGGATTTTACAGGAAGCCGTGACTACGACGGGATTGTAGGGAAGCATTCCTATGAGACCGGCCCCAATATGACCCCTGATGAGGTTCGGAAAGGGTTGGTGAAGATTATTAAAGTAGGTCTTCTTCGTTACATAGCAGAATCAGATATCGCTAATAAAATAGACTATTCAATTGATAATGAAGGTGCCGAAGAAAAACAGGATATTGACTTTGATGACCCTTGGAACAATTGGATTTTTGAAGTCTATGGTGAGGCGGAATTGGATAAGGAATCTAGCCGAAATGAGTTTGAATATGAAGTTGGATTTGAAAGTGATCGTGTAACCGAAAAGTGGCGTATAAGGGCCGATTTGGAGATGAACCAAGCTCGTAGTGAGTTTATTCAGAACGACGAAACCTTCAGTAGTGAAAGAATTCGGTATTCCGGAGGCGGTAGTGTGGTGAGAAGTTTATCTGATCACTGGTCTGCCGGTATTTTTGCTGGTGCAAGACACAATACCTTTACCAATATTGACTTTTCTACATATATTGCTCCCGCAATAGAATACAATATATTCCCTTATAGAGAAGTACTTCGTAGAGAGATTGTTTTTGCCTATCGTATAGGCTACTTTTATAACGATTATATAGATACCACAATTTTTGACCAAGAAAGTGAAGGCGTTTTTAATCATTCTTTAGATATACAACTGCGTTATAGACAGCCATGGGGTAACATGTTTACGCGATTACGAGCCTCTACTTTTCTTGAAGATTTTGCTAGAAACAGAGTGCAGTTGTTCGGTAGGTTGTCTGTTCGGATTTTCAAAGGTTTAGCTATGACTTTTTCAGGTAATTTTGAAGTGATTAGAGATCAAATTAATCTTCCTGCCGGGAGCGCATCCATAGAAGATGTATTGTTGCAGCAAAAACAGATAGCAACGGATTATGAGCTTGGTTTTCGTGTGGGGCTAAGTTATACCTTTGGTTCGGCCTTCAATAACATCATCAACAACAGATTGTAAAAAGCTTAGTAAAAATCAGGATTAAACTGTGATTAGGAAAAGGAGAAAACTATATTTGTGAAAACTCGCTTTAATGGAATTAAATCTTACTAGACCCATTTGTTTTTTTGATTTAGAAACTACCGGAACAAATGTTGCCAAGGATCGCATTGTTGAAATTGCTATTTTAAAAGTGTTTCCAAATGGTAATAAAGAGAGCAGAACATGGCTTGTAAACCCAGAAATGAGTATACCTGAAGAGGTAGTTGCAATACATGGTATTAGCAATGAACGTGTTGCCAACGAGCCAACCTTTAAACAGCTCTCCAAAGAAATATATCAGATGATTCGTGATAGTGATTTGGCTGGTTTTAATTCCGATCGTTTTGATATTCCGTTACTGGTAGAGGAGCTTTTACGTGCCGATGTGGATTTTGAAATGAAAAATATGGTTTCAGTAGATGTGCAGACCATATTTCATAAAATGGAAAAAAGAACGCTTGAGGCTGCTTATAAATTTTATTGTGATAAAGAATTAAAGGATGCACATAGCGCTGCGGCCGATACCAATGCTACCTATGAAGTCTTGCTATCGCAATTGGATCGTTATCCAGAGTTGGAAAACAACGTAAAAAAACTTGCGGAATTTTCTAGAAGAAAACAATCGGTAGATTTTGCAGGGTTTATCATCATGGACGAGGATGGCGAAGAAGCTTTTTCTTTTGGAAAACATAAAGGCAGAAAAGTGCTGGAAGTGTTGGAAAAGGAACCGGGTTATTTTGGATGGATTTTAAATGCAGATTTTCCACTGTATACCAAAAAAATACTTACCCAGATCAAGTTGAGTAAATTGAATAATAAACTCATTTAATGCGTTTCCTGTTCATTTTGTTGATTTTTAGTTCAGTTAGTGCTCAAGAAGTACTTTTTGATGGTTATGTATACGAAAATGGTAATGGTAATCCCATACCATATGCTAATATTAGCTTCTTAAATTCATTAAAGGGTACTTCCAGTAACGAAAAGGGATATTTTTATTTGGATATCCCGGAATCTTTATTGGAAAATAAGGTCCATATTTCTTCTTTGGGATTTAGAGATACCATTGTGTCTGCAAAACAAATAAAAGAATTAGGTGGCTTAAGGATGATGGAGGATACCTATGAGTTGGATGAGGTTGTTGTTTCAAAGAACCTAGGTGATTCCCAAATATTAAATCCAATAAATTCCTATGGTATAAAAAGTGGATTTACTTCGGCGGCAACGCCATGGGTGTTGGCTATGTATTTCCCTAATGTAGGTGCGGCTAAAAAGTATTTAGAAAAAGTAACTGTTTTTGTACAAAAAAATCCGAAGTTTAATAGAAGTTCAAAATTTAGACTACGAATTTATAATGTAGATAAGCTTACAAAAAAACCCGATGCAGATTTGTTACGTAAAAGTATTGTTCTAGAATCTGACCCAAGAATGGATTATGTTAGTGTTGATCTATTGGATTGTGGAATAAAGGTGCCACAAGAAGGTATCTATATTGGATTGGAATGGCTTTTTCTGCCATATAATTGGTATGCGGTTGGTTACGAAGACCCTTTAACAAAAGAGAAAATATTAGAGGACCATTTTGCCCCAACGTTTGCAGCAGTATATCAAAAAAATCAAAATTATAAGACTATGGTATATGGTTTGGGTGAATGGTCGGATTTTTCTATTAAGTCCCAAGGTAACCAAGAAAACTTGGTGCCTGCAATAAGTATAAAATTGTCTAAAAAATAATCCAGCTAACATGAAGATTATATGTATCGGTAGAAATTATACGGACCATATTAACGAGCTTCAAAACGAAAAACCAAAGGAGCCTGTTATATTCATTAAACCGGATTCCGCGGTTTTACCAAAGGAACAGGATTTTTATATTCCCGAATTTTCGAATGATATTCACTATGAAGTAGAGGTCTTGGTGAAAATTAAAAGGGTTGGGAAACATATAAAGGAGGAATTTGCAGGTACTTATTACGATGAGGTAGGTTTAGGGATAGATTTTACAGCAAGGGACCTGCAGTCTCAGCTTAAGGAAAAGGGTTTGCCATGGGAAAAGGCCAAAGGTTTTGATGGGGCTGCTGTTATAGGTGAGTGGTTGCCAAAATCAGAATTCAAGGATCTTAATACTTTAAGTTTTGAGCTAATAAAGAACGATGAGGTGGTACAATCTGGTAATACAAGCCTAATGCTTTGGAAAATAGATGAAATCATAGCTTATGTATCAACATTTTTCATGCTTAAAAAAGGAGATATAATTTTTACCGGAACACCGGCAGGTGTTGGCAGAGTAGTGCCAAATGATTACCTTAGGGGTAATTTGGAAAAAAAGGAACTTTTCACAGTTAAAATTAAATAATGATTTATAGTCTGGATAAGATAAACGAGATGGCCGAAGGAGATCAAGATTTTATAATCTCCGTCATTTCTGTATTCCTGGAGGAAGTTCCGGAAGATTTGGATGCTTTAGAGATAGCATTGCAAGAAAATAATTATGAGCAAGTGTATAAAATGGCCCATAAAATTAAGCCAAATGTAGATTTGCTCGGGATGGAGCAAACAAGGGCAGTGGCTTTGGAAATTGAGACTTTAGGTAAGAGTGAGGCAAATATGGTGGATATAGAAAAGGTATTTCCCATTTTAAAAACAGATATCCATCAAGTTATCGGTGAACTTAAAAACGATTTTGACCTGTAATGCTTGCAGAAATTATTACTATTGGCGATGAGATTCTCATTGGCCAAATTGTAGATACCAATTCTGCATTTATAGCAAAAGAACTTAATAAAATTGGGATTTCTGTTTATCAAATTACTTCTGTACAAGATGTTAAACAGCATATTCTAAATTCTTTGGCAGAAGCTAAGTCAAGGGCTGATATTGTTTTGGTAACAGGTGGTCTGGGACCTACAAAAGACGATATAACCAAACGCACATTTTGCGAATTCTTTAATGACACCTTAATAGAGAATAAAGATGTACTTCGTCATGTAGAAGAACTTTTTGCTAAACATATTTCTACGCCAATCTCTGATATGAATAGGCAACAAGCAATGGTCCTAAGTAAATCGGAAGTACTGCATAATGCCTATGGTACGGCACCCGGAATGTGGATTCATGAAGATGGCACAACTTTTATTTCTATGCCTGGTGTACCCTTTGAAATGAAGAATTTAATTAAGACAGAAGTTGTTCCTAAACTGACAAGCTTTTATAAGCGCCCTTACATTATTCACAAAACGCTAATAACATATGGCCTTGGTGAAAGTAGCATTGCCCAAAGGATAGAAGTTTGGGCAGATGGCCTGCCAGATTATATTAAGTTGGCCTATTTACCCAACTTAGGTAAAGTTCGTCTACGTTTAACGGCCAAAGGTTCAGATTTTAACGTACTGTCCAATACAATAGAGAAGGAATCAAAAAAATTAGCTTTACTAATTGAAGACATCATCTACGGAACAGAAGATGATGAGGACCTAGAGGAGCTTATAGGTAAAATGTTGACAAAAAAAGGATTGACCTTAGCGACTGCAGAAAGTTTTACTGGTGGTAAAATAGCAGAACAGATTACTACTGTTCCAGGGGCGTCTAATTATTTTAAAGGCAGTATAGTGAGTTATGCCACCGAGATAAAGATAAATACCTTGGGAGTCCCTAAAGATTTAATAGACGCACACTCTGTGGTGAGTGAAGAAGTAGCCAAAGCAATGGCTATTGGTGTTAAAAAAATGATGAATTCTGATTTTGCAATTGCGACTACGGGAAATGCGGGACCATCAAAAGGAGATTCTGATGCAGAGGTAGGAACAGTGTTTATTGCAATTGCTTCGCCAAAAGAAGTTTACGCGGTCAAATTTAATATGGGCAAACAACGAGAAAGGGTTGTGCAAAAGTCTGTAAATAAAGCGTTTGAGATGCTTCAAAAAGAAATTTTAAAAATGTGAACTTTATTGTTGGCGGTAAGATAAAAATGATATAAATTTGCACCCTGTTTAAAAGAAAAATTCGGCACGATGTCAAAAGTTTGTGAAATTACGGGAAAGAGAGCGATGTTCGGAAACAATGTTTCCTTTTCCATCAACAAAACAAGAAGAAGATTTGATGTAAATCTTTCTAAAAAGAGATTTTACATTCCAGAAGAGGACCGTTGGGTAACTTTGAAGGTTTCTGCTAGAGGTTTGAAAATTATCAATAAAAGAGGTATTTCTGCCGTGTTGAAAGATGCAAAAGCTAAAGGTTTAGTAAAATAACCTTAAATTATAGATTACAATGGCAAAGAAAGGCAATAGAATTCAAGTAATATTAGAGTGTACTGAGCATAAAGAATCAGGACAACCTGGAACTTCCAGATATATTACCACAAAGAATAAGAAGAATACTCCAGAAAGGATAGAGCTTAAAAAGTTCAACCCTATCCTGAAGAGAATGACAGTTCATAAAGAAATTAAATAATTAGGATTTTTACTAGTTAAAAAACCAAATAATACTCTAGGTCATGGCAAAGAAGACGGTAGCGAGTTTACAGACAAGTTCTAAAAGATTGACAAAAGCTATAAAAATGGTAAAGTCACCTAAAAGTGGCGCTTACGTTTTTGTAGAATCGGTTATGCCTCCAGAAATGGTTAACGATTGGATGGCAAAAAAGTAATTCAACTTTTTATATAAGTTATTGAGCCCCTTTCTTACGAAAGGGGCTTTTTAATTTTTATATTTGGGTAACTATTGCATATAAAATGAGTTTATTTAAAAATATTTTTTCTTCACAAAAAAAGGAAACCTTGGATAAAGGTTTGGAAAAGTCTAAAACTACTTTTTTTTCTAAGCTAGGAAAAGCTGTTGCAGGTAAGTCCAAAGTAGATGATGATGTTTTGGATAATTTGGAGGAAGTATTGGTTACGTCCGATGTTGGCGTGGATACTACCCTGAAGATTATTGAAAGGATAGAAGCTAGAGTTGCCAAGGATAAATATATGGGAACCGATGAGCTTAATGGTATTCTGCGTGAGGAAATTGCCGGTCTGCTTTCAGAAACAAATACAGGGAATGATACCGAAATTATTATTCCGAAAGATAAAAAACCATATGTTATTATGGTGGTAGGGGTAAATGGGGTGGGTAAGACCACGACCATAGGTAAACTTGCCTATCAATTGAAAAAGCAAGGTTACAAAGTAGTGTTAGGCGCAGCAGACACCTTTAGAGCCGCAGCAATTGACCAATTGCAGGTGTGGGCGGATCGTGTAGATGTACCAATAGTGAAACAGCAAATGGGCAGTGATCCCGCTTCCGTTGCTTTTGATACACTTAGTTCTGCAGTAAACCAAGATGCGGATGTAGTAATTATTGATACTGCAGGAAGATTACATAATAAAGTGAACCTTATGAATGAGCTTAGTAAGGTTAAGCGGGTAATGCAGAAAGTGGTTAACGATACCCCGCATGAAGTATTATTGGTGTTGGATGGATCCACAGGTCAGAATGCATTTGAACAAGCAAAACAATTTACAAAAGCTACTGAAGTTACTTCTTTGGCGGTAACCAAATTAGACGGCACCGCTAAAGGCGGGGTTGTTATTGGTATTTCCGATCAGTTTCAAATACCTGTTAAATATATTGGTGTGGGTGAAGGGATAGAAGATTTGCAGGTATTTAATAAATATGAGTTTGTAGATTCTTTCTTTAATATGAAAAATTGAAGTCGGTTGTAGCACTATTTCTATTTTTAATTTCAACCACAAGTTGGTCACAACTTCAGCATCCAAAAGCAAGCCCCTTATCAATTGTTGAGCAAGAAGTAGGTTTGTCTAAAATATCTGTCTCCTATTCAAGACCATCTACAAAAGGCAGAAAAATATTTGGGGTCAGAGCAGATGGAAAACCTGGTTTAGTGCCAAATGCGCGAATTTGGCGTGTTGGTGCCAATGAATCTACCAAAATTTCCTTAGAGTCAGATGTGTTTGTAATGGGGAAGCCTTTGTTAAAAGGTGAGTACGCACTTTATGCGTTTCCTGAGGATACGGTTTGGCAAATTGTATTTCATAAAAATACAGACCATTGGGGGGATGGGAGAAATGCTTATAATCCTGCAGAAGATGCACTTAGGGTTCAGGTAACACCAATAAAAACGCTAGACTTTCAAGAAAGTTTTCTAATATATTTTGATGACATTACCCATAATTCTCTAAAACTGATATTGTTTTGGGAAAGGACTAAGGTGGAAATTCCAATTCATGTAGATACTAGGTCCGCAATGGAGCGCCAGATTGAAGAAAAATTAATGGAAAATCCAACTGCGCAAACTTTTTATGAAATAGCCAGGTATTATCAAGAAGAGGAAATCAATTACCATCAAGCATTAGAATATGTTGATAGTGCTCTAGAATTAGGCGGTGATACATACTATTTTCATCGTGTAAAATCTTTGTTGGAAGCTGGATTGGGAGATTATCGGTCTGCCTTAATATCGGCCCAAAAATCTTTGGCACTCGCGGATAAAGAAGGTAAGGACGAGTTTGTAAGGCTTAACGAGAATAACATAGAAGATTGGACTAACCTACTAAATAGAAATAAACAAAATTGATTTAGAATATGAAAAGAGTATTGGTATTGAGCATTTTCACACTGTTTTTTTCATGTAAGGAAAAATTAAAGACTCCTAGTGAAGAAATAATATTGTGGACACCTTATAATGATTCTGCAGAAGTAGCTGCCAATGCCGAACATGAGAAAGTTAGAATGCGTTACAAGCTCATTCAATCTAAAGTATTGGATAAAAATGATGTATTCTTACCATTATATAATGAAGTAAGTAAGTTTTCAGAAGCAGATTATAAACGTCTTAGGCCATTTATTTTAGAACAACCAATTTTCACTATTAAGAACCATATTAAAGAAAATAGGTTGAATTATGAAGAGTTGGTACTGTTTTATCTACATCGTATTTATAAATATGAACTTGATAATGAGACTACTCTAAATACAATTATTTCATTAAACCCAGATGTGGTGGCCCATGCGAGAAAATTAGATAGCTTAAAGCAAAAAGGTTTGGCGCCTGAAATTCAACATCCCATTTATGGTATGCCTATTTTGTTAAAGGACAATATAAATACCTTGGGCATGAATACCACTGCGGGATCAATTGCTCTAATGGATAATGAGGTCGACGATTCTTTTATAGTAAAGCAATTAAAGTATAATGGTGCTTTGATTTTAGGTAAGGTAAATTTAAGTGAATGGGCGTATTTCCTATGTTCCGGTTGTCCGGTGGGATATAGTGCCGTAGGAGGACAAACATTGAATCCCTATGGGAGAAGGAATTTTGAAACCGGTGGTTCCAGTTCTGGTAGTGGCACTGCAGTTGCTGCTAATTATGCCGTAGCTGCGGTAGGTACAGAAACTTCAGGTTCAATTTTATCTCCTAGTAGCCAGAATTCCGTTGTTGGTTTAAAGCCAACAATTGGTTTGTTAAGCAGAACGGGAATTGTCCCTATCTCTAGCACTTTGGATACACCTGGCCCTATGACTAAAAATGTTGTGGACAATGCCATTCTTTTATCGGCTATGTTAGGTAAAGATATTTCGGACCCGATTACGGTAGATGCAGAGCCGGGTATTTTGTCTGCTGGCTTACATCCAACCGATATCAAAGAAATGCGATTGGGAGCTTTTTCTTCACTCATGGAAAGTGATAGTATTTATAATAAAACTATTCTGGAATTAAGGGATGCTGGAGCGACTATAATTGAATTTACACCACCGGAAATTCAGATGAAGGGTTTTCTTAGTATTTTGAATGTGGACATGAAGCATGATTTGCCAGTATATCTTAAATCACATGCAGACCCAGAAAAAGTAGCTATAGGCTCTATAGCCGATGCAGTTGATTTTAACAATGCAGATAGTTTAACAAGAATACCTTATGGTCAAGCTTTGTTTAAAGGCATACTTAAGGATAATACGACAACTGAAGAACTAGATGCAATAAAAGCACAATTGGAAAAAAATGGGCGTAGCTTTTTTGACGAGGCTATGGATGCTTATAAATTGAACGCTATTCTATCTATTAATAATTTTCATGCAGGATATGCTGCGGTAGCTAAATATCCAGCTTTAACTGTGCCAATGGGGTATAAAAATACAGGAGAGCCTATTAGCCTAACATTTATAGGGAAACAATTTCAAGAAGCACAATTATTGCGTTTAGGTGCTGCTTTTGAACAGGAATTTCCACGACGAAAGATACCGGTAGGTTATAAAGAATAGTGGTTAAAGATTAATGTTCAAAAAATATATAGAATTATAGATTAAACTTTAAAACCAAAATCTTTAGTATAATGTAAAATGAAAAAAACATTCTTGATTTTTAACGTTGTTTTAATTTTAAATTCATGCTATCTGTTTAAAGAAAATGGGATAGGCGTGGTAATTAAAAACAATTCTAAAAAATTAATTTCGAATGTGAAAGTTACAACAAGTGAAAATTTAAATTCGGTCGACATAATACAAATTGGTCCAGGTGAAAACATAAGCGATTTTCTTTCCATGAAAAACAATCAATCTGATGGCTCATATGTTTTAGAATTTACTCGGCAAAATGGTACAAAGGAAACTATTGGCGCTGGCTATTATACAAATGGAGGTTCTTTAAATAGTCGAATCACGTTTGAAATTGATAAGGATACGGCATTTGTTGTTATAAGTAAATATTGATTGTTGACATAAAAGTAACTGCTAAAAGAATTCTCAGATTAGACATAAGTAAAATAGGCTCATCCATGCATTCGCAAAACCCATTTCTAAAAAATTATGATTTTGAGTTTTTATGTGGGAAGTACTCGGCGTTGAGTGAATTTGTGTTTGTGAACGATTATGGGAATACAACTATAAAATTTGCAGACCCAAATGCGGTAAAGGCATTAAATACTGCTTTGTTAAAGGCGTACTATGGGATATATTGGGATATTCCAAAAGGATTTTTATGTCCGCCAATTCCTGGTCGCTTAGATTATTTACTACATATTAAGGATTTGGTAGGGAAAGAACAATTGCAAATGTTAGATATTGGTACTGGGGCTAATCTTATATATCCCATTCTAGGTGTCTGTCATTTTAATTGGAAATGTGTGGGGAGTGAGATAAATGTAGAATCAATAAAAAACGCACAGGACATTATCAAAAAAAACAAATCGTTAAACTCCATTATATTAAGACATCAAAAAATAAAACGAAACATATTAAAAGGGGTTATACTTGCTGAAGATGTGTTTGATATTATAGTTTGTAATCCACCTTTTTACAAAAATAAACTGGATGCACAACAGAAAAATAAGCGAAAAGCTAAAAATCTAGCCCTTAAGGAAAGTAATTCCCAAAACTTTGGTGGACAATCCAACGAACTTTGGTATAAAGGAGGGGAGTTGGCTTTTATTAGAAAAATGATAGAAGAGAGTACACTATTCAAAAATCAAGTAGTTTGGTTTACAACATTGGTCTCTCAAAAAGAGAATGTGAAAAGTGTAAAACGCGCTATCAATAAAGTTAAGCCTTTAGTTGTGAAAGAAATTAAAATGGGTCTTGGTAACAAACAGACCCGTTTTTTTGCATGGACTTTTCAATAAACTAACTACTATTGCATTAAATTGTTCAATAAGCCCCAAAGTTCATTGTCAAAACTTGAAGGTCCTAGTTGGGCTTCTCCGGCATCACCACCCATACGAACAATAACTAAGTTTTCACTAGGCACAACATATAATTTTTGGTCATTTTTACCTAGTCCTGCGTACAGATCATTAGGAGCATTTTCTATTAGTTTGCCACTAAAGGTTGCTTCGGAACCTGGTGCTTTGTAGCTATTTTTACCATTTAACCACCATAGATAACCATAAGATGGATTTAGCGCTTGGGATGAATTTTTCATATCGTTAATAAATGTAATATCTCCTATAATAGTTTCATTGTCCCATACGCCATTGTTTAGATTTAAGATGCCAAAGCGGGCCATACTTCTAGCGGTGCTAAAATAAACGTTATTGTAACCAATTGATATCCACAAGCCTTGCATGCCGATTTTGTCACGAATTTTTTCGTAGAAATAGTCTTTAAACTCCATTTTAACAGCACCGGTAATTACTTGGTCTAATAAGGTGTAAGGTGCGTTGTGATAATACCAATATGTACTAGGTTCATTTTTAAAAAACAAGCATTCCGGGTCATAACAAAAAATATCACCTGCAGTATAGTCTAAGCCTGTAGTCATTGTTAAATGGTTTTGGACAGTAACTGCTTCCTCCTGTTCCATGGTCATACTCGACCAACCTGCACCCAGATAATCCAATGAACTATCATCCAAGCTGAGATAATTTTCTTCTTGAGCAATGCCAACGGTCATGGCCGTTAATGTTTTTCCGGCGGAGTTCCATGCATGGTTTTCATCCTGTGTAAAATCACCAAAATATTTTTCCAAAACAATTCGCCCATTCTTTAAAACTAAAAAGGCATCTGTATTGGTTTCATTCAGAAAATCATATAGTGGCTGTTGTGCAGTTGAATTCCATCCTAGTTCTTCTAGTTGGATGGTCTCCCATTCGTTAGAATCAATTGGTGGAAAATATAAGGTGTTCATAGTTTGTAATTCTCCCTCATCGTTGCCATTTAATTGGTCCGTAGAGCAACTGGTAAGAAAGAATAGAACAATTGGGATAAGAAAAAAAATATGGCGAATCATAATACTTTTTTTATTAGACTGTGATTTGAACTATGGGTTTAACGCAAAAATTAAAGAAATAGTCTTAAAAAGAAGTTGTTTACATGTCTTGTTGTACTTTTGCAGACCAGAAAAATAGCTATGCGAACTAAAACACTTAAGAAGAACAGAATCAATGTGGTAACCTTGGGTTGCAGCAAAAATGTGTATGACTCCGAAGTGCTTATGGGGCAATTAAAAGCCAATAAGAAAGATGTAGTTCATGAAGAAGAAGGCAATGTAGTAGTAATTAATACTTGTGGGTTCATTGACAACGCCAAAGAGCAAAGTGTTAATACTATTTTGGAGTATGTTCAAAAAAAAGAAGATGGTCTGGTAGATAAAGTTTTTGTTACAGGATGTTTAAGTGAGCGATATAAACCAGATTTACAAAAGGAAATCCCAGATGTGGATGAATATTTTGGTACGAGTGAGTTGCCAAATTTATTAAAGGCATTGGGAGCAGATTACAAGCACGAGTTAATAGGGGAGCGGTTAACAACGACTCCAAAAAACTATGCCTATTTAAAAATTGCAGAAGGTTGTGACAGACCATGTTCTTTTTGTGCGATTCCCTTAATGCGCGGTAACCATAAAAGTACCCCAATTGAGGAAATAGTTACCGAAGCCGAAAAATTGGCGGCCAAAGGTGTGAAAGAATTGATACTTATTGCACAAGACCTTACCTATTACGGATTGGATTTGTATAAAAAAAGGAATTTAGCAGAACTTTTGAAAGCCTTGGTTAAAGTAGAAGGTGTAGATTGGATTCGTTTACATTATGCGTTCCCCACCGGTTTTCCAATGGATGTTTTGGAGGTTATGAACAATGAGCCAAAAGTTTGTAATTATTTGGATATTCCGTTACAACATATTTCCGATAGGATTTTAAAAAGTATGCGTAGAGGTACAACACAGGAAAAAACCACTAAGTTAATTAGGGATTTTAGAAACATTGTTCCTAATATGGCAATTAGAACAACGTTGATCGTAGGTTATCCGGGAGAGACCGAGGAAGATTTCCAAATTCTAAAGAATTGGGTAGTGGATATGCGTTTTGAACGCTTGGGATGCTTTACCTATAGTCATGAAGAAAATACCCATGCTTATAATTTAGTGGATGATGTTCCAGAAGATGTAAAACAGGAACGCGCCAATAAAATAATGGAAATACAATCACAAATTTCTTGGGAACTTAATCAGCAAAAAATAGGGCAGACCTACCGTTGTATCATAGATAGAAAAGAAGGGAATTATTTTATTGGAAGGACTGAATTTGATTCTCCCGATGTTGATAACGAAGTTTTAATAGATGCAACAAAGCACTATGTAAAACAAGGAGAATTTCTAAACGTAAATATTACCGAAGCAGCGGATTTTGATTTATATGGGGAGCCCATGTAAAATGCTATCATTTCTCAAAATATAGATAAATATAAACAGCTGCACCAAAACTAGTTGCGTCTGTTGATGCCAACCGCCAACCATCTTTAGCGTAGGAATCTAATTTTTCTTGAATCTCCGCCTGAGATGATTTAGCTATATGCTTCGTATCCAAGGTAATTTTGCTGTAGTATATAAGTGTCTCCACTTTGTATTCTTTCATGAAAGGTTGGTTTTAGTAATTAGTTGACCATAAAAAGTGCATTGGCGAAAAACAGTTTTCCATTTTCCCAAAATCCCCTAAACAGCGGATTGTCTACCATGTAAATTACCTGTCCACGACCTATTCTTTCTGAACCATAAATTAAGCTCTCATCTATCTTTTTTTGTGCTTCGCTACCGGCAAAACCAGATACTGGAACATTAGCCCCTTTTGATAGGTATACGGCGTTTCCATTATCCAAATAATTATATGATCTGTTTCCCAGCTTTAAGGTAAAATAATTATCATCATAACCATATGCCAAAGGATGTGTTGGGTCTACCGAGGCTTTAAAAATAGCGCCTGTAATTGCAGATTTAATATATTCTCTTTCACTGGCATCAAAAGCATCTAGATTGGGCGTGGTATCTTTTTGCTGTTCTTTTTGTTTAATACCATATCCTTTATGTTTTTCAAGACCATCAATTGCGCCTCCCATAGCAATGAGTTTACCACCAGAACGTACCCAATCCTTGATTTTGTTGGACATAGTTTCGGTCATAAAATTGCCATAGCCTCTTCCGTCTGGCAGAATAAGGATATCATATTTATTTAAATCAATTCTATTAAAATATGATTCGTCTAATACAGCTATTGGATAATTTAATTGCTGTTCAAAAAAGTGCCATATTTCACCAAAACGCAGGGTAGAGGTAGGCTCGCCAGATAATATACCAATTTTTGATTTTTGTATCATGTCAATATATCCAGAACCAAAATCTTTGCCGCTATCTACAAAACCTGTGGTTGCTGTATGTAAATCAACTTGTAAATGATTTAAAAGTACTTTTTTTAAGGTCCCAACAAAGTCATTGTGATTCTTATTATCCGCCAAGGTAATAATAAGGCTACCGCGTTTATATGATTTTCCGTCTAGTTTAAATGGTTTTTTTGTTGATCTTACCCTGATGTCGTTATTTAATAATTCTGCCAAGAACTTAGCGTCTTCGATGCTATTCCATTCTGTTATATAAGCATAATTAGTAGCATTTATATTGTGAGCTTTTGGAGGCAATATAGTCCAGCCTTTTTCAGTTTGGCCAACATTGCTTTCGGTTGCCAGTGCATCTAATCCATATGCATATGGTAATGACCAAGCCGTGATATCATATGTAACTGAGTCACTAAGCTTTGCTTTTGGCTCAAAAAGTACTTTTACTAGCGTGCCCTTTGGTTGATTTGTTGAAACCACCATGTCATCTTCACTTGTCTTTATATTTTTATTTTTTGCAGTAGCATAGTCATAACCTTTCACAGTGTTTGTAGTAGCGTAACCAATTTCTATTTCGTGCTGTTTTAACAAAGTCGCTAAAGCATTTAATTTGTCTTTATGGCCACTGAGCACATAGTTTTTGTACGTATAGTTTCTTGGTCGGTAAAACTTTTGAAACTCTGCATTTAGTTTGGCTATATTTTTTGAGGCTACTTCTACAGTGGACAAGCCTGTAGTATGATGATGTGCTATACGGTCATTTAAGGTCAGGGTGTCGCCAATACTGGTTTTAATCCCTAAACCTGCCCTTCCACTACCGCCTTGCTCATAGGTCATGCCAATGCCGCCATTATACGTTGGATATGTGTCTCCATAACTCGGATATAACAAGTCAAAGCGCTCTTTAGTAAAATAAAACCAACCGTTTTGGTCAAAATATTTTGCATGGTTTTTACCTATGGTTTCTTGAAACTCTCTCTGAAAATTAGTTATAACTTCATGATAGGGTTCCGCTGCCGGAGCAAAGTAATAAGGGCTATCCACGCCTTGTTCATGAAAATCTACATGTATATGGGGCAACCATTTATTATATTGTTTTAAACGTTGTTGACTCTCTACTTGGGTCAACCATGCCCAATCCCTGTTAAGGTCAAACATGTAGTGATTACTTCTGCCACTCCACCAACCTTCATGGTGTTCTTTGCTATTGGGGTCCACATTATTGGGACTGTTTTTATATTGGTTGTACCAATTTACATAACGATCACGACCATCTGGATTGATACATGGGTCCATTATGACAACGGTATTTTTCAAGTAATCACTCTTAGAAGTCAGTAGGTCATAAATAGTTTGCATGGAAGCCTCGGTACTAACGCTTTCGTTTCCATGAACGTTGTAGCTTAACCAAACAATAGCTTTTTCCGAGTTGCCAGCACCATTGATACTTTTTAGGTGCTCTAACCTAATTTGCTCCAAATTTTTCATATTGGCTTTGGTAGAAATATAAGCCAGTACCAAAGGTCTACGCTCGTTAGTTTTGCCGTACTCTTTTAATTGCATTCTTTCAGGAACGGTTGCTGCTAAATATTCGTAATAATCAATAACTTGATGGTGTCTGGTAAACTGGGAACCTAGCTCATACCCTAAAAATTCTGAAGGGGATTTTATTTGGGACGCAAGTAAAAGAGGTAATAAATAAATAAGTGGGAGTAAAATCTTTTTCATTTAGCTAATTTTGGAATGCTATGGTATCAAATCTACCAAATAATTGTCAAACAATCCTTTTGCTTTCTTCCTTTTTGTCGAGTAATTTAAAAATGTGTTTTGCTCTTATTAACGTATTTTTAGGAACTCTAAGAAAGAAGAGTTTTATATTTACCTTCATTTTTATTTTTATATGGATATTGACTGTATACCCTTTAGAAAAACCGGATATTTTTCAAAATTGATATGTGATTATATTGATGATTTGGAAGCCTTAAAACCTCTTTATAGTCGGTATCCGGAAATGGAAGGGTTTAGAGCTCAGATAGATGAGAAAGGAAAGCATTTTTCCCTTGAAAACAGGAAAGTGTTGGTAAACGCTTTGTCAGGTCAATATAAGAATATAAAAGCTTCGGATGCCACTGTTAAGAATATAGAATCACTCAAAAAAGAAAATACTTTCACCATAGTTACTGGGCACCAACTAAATTTATTTACCGGCCCATTGTATTTTTTATATAAAATTATATCAACTATAAATTTAACTAATGAGTTGAAGGAAGCTTATCCAGAAAATAATTTTGTGCCTATTTATTGGATGGCCACTGAGGATCATGATTTTGAGGAAATTAACTATTTTAATTTTAAAGGCAAAAAAGTACAATGGAACAAGGAAGCTTCAGGAGCAGTTGGTCATTTAAATACCAAAGGATTGGAAGAGGTGTTTCAGATTTTTTCCAATGCCATAGGGGAAACCCAAAACGCTAAATTTCTAAAGCAATTATTTGAAAAGGCATATATTGAGCATGACACCCTAGCGCAAGCAACCCGATATTTAGCTAATGAGCTTTTTAAGGAATATGGTTTGGTTATTGTTGATGGTGATGACGTTAGTTTAAAAAGACTATTAGTGCCTTATGCCAAAAAGGATATTTTAGAACAATTGGCATATCATGAAGTAACTGAATCTATTAAAAAAATTGAAGAGATTAACAGTGACTATAAGGTACAGGTAAACCCTAGGGAAATAAACTATTTCTATTTAAATAAAGGTATTCGCGAACGTATCATTGAGCAAGACGGCCGTTATTTTGTGAACGACACTCAAATTTCGTTTTCAAGGGATGAACTAATTAATGAGTTGGATACACATCCTGAAAAATTTTCACCCAATGTTATTGCGAGACCTTTGTATCAAGAGGTTATTCTGCCTAACCTTTGTTATATTGGTGGAGGTGGTGAGTTGGCTTATTGGTTAGAGTTAAAAGCTTCTTTTAAGACAATGGATGTTCCATTTCCTATTCTGCTTTTACGAAATTCTGCGTTGGTAATTACTAATAAACAGGAAGATAAGTTAAAGAGGATGCATCTATCAGTTGAAGATTTATTTCTAAAACAAAATAGTCTTATTAATAAAAAGATACGTGAAATTTCCAATATTGATATAGACTTTGCACCTCAAAAGAAATTGCTTCAAGAGCAATTTGAGAACTTGTACGATTTGGCCAAGAGGACCGATGCTTCATTTTTAGGAGCCGTAAAAGCTCAAGAAGTAAAACAAAAGAAAGGTCTAGACAATTTAGAAAAACGTCTGTTAAAAGCCCAAAAAAGAAAGCTCAGAGATCAGGTTGCTAGAATGGTAGAAATTCAAAATGAATTATTTCCAGGCCATTCACTACAGGAACGAAATCTTAATTTTTCAGAACTGTATTTGGAATATGGAAAAGAACTAATTCCTATGTTGTTTCAAACTTTAAGCCCTTTACAGTTATCTTTTTCCGTAATTAAAAGTTAGTCACGTTAAAAAAACTAAAACTGTTTAAGGATTACTTTTTTAATTATAGAAATATAGCAAACTATGCATGATATAGATATGGACATGGTGGAGATGACTTTGGACGTTGTCAAATATGCCATAAACA
>CBFIGW010000019.1:0-32385 GCA_965662155.1 Maribacter sp.
ACTCTTCACAGGGGACTAAAATTAAATATGCCAGACTAGAAAATTTTGATTCACCCCTTATCAACCAGAACGATGAGGTATTTGTCTCTAAAGCTGATTTTCTTTTGATACCCTTAATTACCCGATTCAATTTTAACGAGTTGATATCTTTGGAGATTGGTCCGCAAATAGGTTTTTTAGTGTCAGAAGGTTCTTTTATAGATTATGGACCTACTTTAGGGGTGGGATTTGACCTTCCAAAAAACTTTAAAGTTCAATTACGTTCTTATCTTGGAATATCCGATATTTTTAGAGAATCCTTTTTTGAAGATGAAAAGCTTTCCGATAAAACATATTATGCTTTACTTCAATTATCTGTTGGATATGCCATTTTTTAGGGAATAAAAGCACTTACCGTTTTTATTCAAGAGTTTACTAAGTATCTTTGCCTTTCAGTTTAATTGCTATGCTAGACGTAACTAAAATTCGCGAAGATTTCCCAATACTCAAAAGAGAAGTAAATGGCAGACCATTGGTATATTTAGACAATGCCGCTACTTCGCAAACACCAAAACAGGTTATAAATGCCATTGTAGACTATTACGAAAACTACAACGCCAACATACATAGAGGAGTGCACGCGCTTTCTCAAGAAGCAACGGATAAATACGAGCAGGCACGGCAAAAAATCCAAAAGCATTTTAATGCTTCAAAAGCGTACGAAATCATTTTTACTTCAGGTACAACGCATGCTATTAATTTAGTGGCAAATGGCTTTTCATCAATCTTAAAAAAGGGTGATGAAATATTGGTTTCGGCCATGGAGCACCACTCCAATATTGTACCTTGGCAAATGTTATGCGAACGTACCGGTGCTGTTTTAAGGGTAATTCCTATGAACGAGGATGGTGAATTGATTATAGATGCCTATGACGAATTACTAAATCAAAATACAAAATTGGTTTTCTGCAACCATATTTCCAATGCTCTTGGCACTGTTAACCCTATAAAAGAAATCATCGATAAGGCTCATAAAGCTGGTGCTGCGGTGCTAATTGATGGCGCGCAGGCCGCACCACACCTTGTTGCGGATGTTCAAAAATTAGATGTTGATTTTTATACCGTTTCCGCGCATAAAGTTTGTGGACCGACCGGCGTAGGTATTTTATACGGTAAAGAGAAATGGCTAAAGAAATTACCTCCTTATCAAGGCGGAGGTGAGATGATTGCTGAAGTAACATTTGAAAAAACGAGTTACGCCAATCTGCCACATAAATTTGAGGCCGGTACACCAAATATTTGTGGTGGAATAGCTTTTGGAGCGGCATTGGACTATATGAATGCTATTGGCTTTGAAAATATTGCGGTTTATGAACATGAACTTTTGGAATATGCCACACAAGAGCTTTTAAAGATAGGCGGACTTAAAATTTATGGGACGGCAAAAGAAAAAACTTCGGTGATATCTTTTAATATTGAAGGTCTTCACCCTTATGATATAGGCAGTATACTTGATAAATTGGGAATTGCCGTACGTACAGGACATCATTGTGCGCAACCCATAATGGATTTCTACAAGATTCCGGGAACGGTTCGTGCCAGTTTTAGTTTTTACAATACCAAAGAAGAAGTAGATATTCTGGTTAGTGGTATACAGCGGGCCATGGGTATGTTACTATGAAATTTGGCTACAACCTTTTTATAAACAATTGATACAAAGCTGTACTTATCGTATTTTTGTATAAAATTTGTATATGGGTATTAGAGAAATACAGGAGGAGATAGTAGAGGAGTTTTCCATGTTCGATGATTGGATGCAACGTTATGAGTACATGATAGAACTGGGCAAATCATTACCATTGATAGATGAAGCTTATAAGACCGATGATAACATCATTAAAGGATGCCAAAGCAAGGTATGGGTGCATGCAGAATTGAATGGTGATAAATTGGCTTTTACGGCAGATAGCGATGCTATAATCACTAAAGGTATCATTGCTATATTGATACGCGCCTTTAGTAATCAAAAACCTCAAGATATCATTGATGCCGATACAAATTTCATTGATGAAATAGGGCTTAAAGAACATTTATCCCCGACTAGGGCAAATGGTTTGGTTAGCATGATAAAACAATTAAAGTTGTATGCAGTAGCTTATCAAACACAATTAAAATAAAAACATGAGCGAAGAAATAGGAAAAGATACAAGTGAATTAGGGGAGAAGATAGTAAAGGTATTAAAGACTATTTATGATCCTGAAATACCTGTAGATATTTATGAACTGGGATTAATTTACGACGTATTGGTAAATGAGGATAATGAGGTAAAGATATTAATGACGTTAACTTCACCAAATTGTCCTGTTGCAGAAACATTACCTGTAGAGGTCGAGGAAAAAGTAAAATCTCTTAACGAAATTAAGGATGCGCAAGTTGAAATTACTTTTGACCCACCTTGGACACAAGATTTAATGAGCGAGGAAGCTAAATTAGAACTTGGATTACTTTAGTTTAAGATGATAAGAATAACCAGAAAAAGGTTATTGTGATATGGCGGACGAAATTATAAATAAAGTAGCGCAAAGCAAGTTAGTGGCTTTTGATTTGGAAAAGTTCTACCCAACCGGTAGAAGGGTAGCATTGGATATAAAGGACTGGCTGTTTGAAGGTATTATTCTACGAGAAAAAGAGTTTCGTTCTATAATGGAGAATCACGATTGGGAGCAATATAGTAAAGCCTATGTAGCTCTATCCTGTTCAACAGATGCAATAGTGCCAGGTTGGGCCTACATGCTCCTGGCCACAAAATTACAACCCTTTGCCTTAAAAACAATTATCGGGAATTTAGAAGACTTGGAAACTTCCCTATATCAATCTATTATAGAAAATTTAGATATTTCCCCTTATAAGGATAAGCCAGTAATAATAAAGGGATGCAGTAATAAACCCGTCCCTGCCAATGCATATGTTATGCTGACCAATAAGCTACAACCTGTTGTAAAATCTATCATGTATGGCGAAGCTTGCTCTTCTGTTCCATTATATAAACGGAAATAGAAAGAAATTTTCTCTTCAAAAATGTGACTATTTGTACATTTGCGTTTCTAAAAGACTATAAATACAATAATCATGAAAAACACTTTACTACTTACAGTTATGTTATTAAGCTGTGTCCTTGGATTTTCACAGACCGAGGATGAACTAAAGGCGGAAATGGGACCAAAGAAAGATTCTATTGCTGCAATACAAGGACGCGTTGATGCTATTCAGGCGCAAATAGATGCATTACCTGGATGGAAAAAAGGGGCTTTTGGTACCATAGGTGCTAACTTGTCTACATTTAGTAATTGGTATGCACAAGGCTCACCAAACAATTCTTCTGGTAATATTGGGGTTACGGTAAACGGATTCGCTAATTTGAACCAAGAGAAGTTCTTTTGGAGAAACTCTGGTAATATTAACCTAAGCTGGATAAAATTTGATGACAAGGACAATGCAACCGACGATGACAGTTTTAAGCAAGCTGCGGATGTTTTCACACTTTCATCTTTATATGGTCGTAAACTAAGTGAGAAATTTGCAATCTCCGGTCTTGGAGAATACAGAACAACAATCTTGAACAATTTTAACGACCCTGGATATTTGGATTTAGGTATTGGTGCTACTTGGACACCAATTACTGATCTAGTAGTTGTTATACATCCATTGAACTATAACTTCGTATTTAGTAATAACGATGCTGTTTTTGAGTCTTCCTTAGGTGCTAAAATTGTTGCGGATTATACTAGAAAGATTGGGGCGGTTAACTTTAAGACTAACTTTTCCATGTTCCAAAGCTATAAAAGTGGAGACCTTTCCAATTATACTTGGATCAACTCCTTTGGGTACACATTGTGGAACGGTATTGGTTTAGGATTTGAGTTTGGTTTAAGAAACAACAAGCAAGAGGCGTTAAACTATGCATTGAATCAAACACCTGCAACGGCTACATCTTTTGAAGACGTAGAGAACGATTTACAAACATATGTGTTGTTCGGTCTTAATTATGCATTTTAACTAAAAACAATTAACTATAATAAAAAAAGCCCTCTTAAGAGGGCTTTTTTGGTTAAGTAGGTATCGTAAAATTTGGGATTTTACTTTTAGCTGTAAGTTAAATATCGATTTGGGGTCAACACTATCACTTAAACACAGTGTAAATGTAGATCAACTTTTTTCCTTTTTTGTAAATTTTGTTGTGAAGGTATTTGTATTTGTGGTGAAAATTATAAGCGGTTTAATTTCATCGATGAACTACACAAATTGATGTATACTTTGTAATTAGTATTCATCCAAATGTTCTGGATATAGAAAATTGTTATACGGAAAACGCGTAACATGAATGTCCCTTACCTCGTCGTAAACCCGCTTTCTAAATTCATCTAGGTTTTCCTTGTTGAGTGCAGAAATGAATATGGCCCTATCTCCTACTTTTTCCATCCAGGTTCTTTTCCATTCATCTATAGTAAAATGTATAGAACTTCGTTCGGTCACCAAATCATCTTCATCTATTTTATCATGTTCATATTGGTCTATCTTATTAAAAACCATAATGGTTTTCTTATTGGAACTTTCAATTTCAGATAATATTTGGTTAACAGATTCTATATGTTCTTCAAATTGTGGATGTGAAATATCCACTACATGCAATAGTAAATCAGCTTCTCTAACTTCATCCAAAGTGCTTTTAAAGCTTTCTACTAATTGGGTTGGTAATTTTCTTATAAAACCTACGGTATCGGTAAGAAGAAAAGGCAGATTCCCAATTACCACTTTACGCACGGTAGTATCTAAAGTAGCAAATAGCTTATTCTCCGCAAAGACATCACTTTTGCTTATAACGTTCATTAAGGTAGATTTCCCAACATTGGTATAACCCACTAGGGCTACCCTGACCAAAGCACCTCTATTGCCGCGTTGCGTCTCCATCTGCTTATCAATTTTAAGCAGTTTCTTTTTCAAAAGTGTAATCCTATCGCGCACGATACGTCTATCCGTTTCAATTTCCGTTTCACCGGGACCGCGCATACCTATACCCCCTTTTTGTCTTTCCAGGTGGGTCCAAAGACCGGTAAGTCTTGGCAGCAAATATTCGTATTGTGCCAACTCTACTTGGGTTCGGGCATAACTGGTTTGTGCCCGTTGCGCAAAAATATCTAGGATAAGGCTGGTACGGTCAATGATTTTACAACGTAATTGTTTTTCAATATTACGTTGTTGGGCCGGACTGAGTTCGTCATCAAAAATTACCGAACCAATATCATTTTTCTCTACATAGTCCTGTACCTCTAACATTTTACCACTACCAATTAGAGTTTTGGGGTTTGGGATATCCATTTTTTGGACAAACCTTTTAGCTACCTCACCCCCGGCGGTATAGGTAAGAAATTCCAATTCATCCAAATATTCGGTTACCTTCTCTTCGTTTTGTTCCTTATTGATAATACCAATAAGAACAGCTTTCTCGTATTCTGTGTTTTTCTTTTCTAACATAATGTATTAAAGTGCAAAATTACGTAAAAGCACAGTAGCTATTTTAGTAAATTTATTGACTCAATTACGACATTAATATGCGGTTTTCATTATTTCGAAAAAAAAAGAAAAAAAATTTATACACCATTGCATTTTATAATCTTGAAAACTTATTTGATACCGAAGACAATCAACACACATTAGATAATGATTTTACACCTAAAGGTTTTAAGAAATGGACACCCAAAAGGTACCACAGAAAACTCGCTAAGCTTGCCAAGACCATAAATGTAATAGGTAGAGATTCCAACGATTATCCGCCTGTATTGATTGGTATTGCGGAAGCAGAGAACGAAAGGGTCTTGGAAGACCTGATTCAAACCTCACCAATAAAAAAGTTGGATTATGCCTTTGTCCATTATGATTCTCCCGATGAACGCGGAATAGATACAGGTCTTATTTATAACAAGCGTTTCTTTGAGGTGTTCTCTTCGAAACCAATTCCTTTACTAATTGATAACTTAGACGGTGAACGTGATACCACCCGCGACATATTGTACGTTTATGGGAAACTTAACGGAGAGGAAGTACATATTTTTATAAATCACTGGCCTTCCAGAAGGGATGGTAGTGAGAGTACGGCATACAAGAGAATTGCCGCAGCCGATCGTATTAAACAGGAAATGTTGGTTATTGAAGAACAATACAAATTTCCAAATTATCTAATTATGGGTGATTTTAACGATGACCCCAGTTCTGCCAGTATTCAACGGTTAATGGAAAATTCTGGCTTATATAATCCATTGGCCAAGTTGCATGCGCCTAAATTTAGCGGTAGTGCTAATTACAAAAAAAACTGGAGCCTTTTTGATCAAATTATCCTTTCACATAGTTTTTTAAATTTCGAAAAAAATAAACATACTTTTAAGGAGGCAAAAATATTCAATAATGAATTTTTAAAGGAAAATAAAGGGAAGTATAAAGGCAACCCTTACAGAACCTATGCGGGCAGAAAATATTTGGGCGGCTATAGTGATCACTTTCCTGTTTACATTATTCTAAAATGGAACACTTAGCAATATTTGTAAGAATAATCTTATTTACCACATAAATCTGTATTTTCACAACATTAAACCGATAAACAAGCGGTAGTTCATCGAATAAGTCTATTTCAGAGCTATAACATTGTGATAAGTAAATTAATATTGTAGTCCAAATCCTACTTTAATTTACTGAATATGTTTAATTCTATTCACCCTTATAGGTCATTGCACGTATTGTTGATCATAGTATGTTTCTTCAATGGTTTTGTTGTTTTATCCCAGACAGATAAATCTAGAGAGCTAATTAAAAAGGACTACGATTTCTCAAAACTTGGATCTATGCATGTTGATCTTGAATTCGATTACGAGAAAAATAGGCAAAAGGCCATGCAATTGGCAAAGTCTAAGAATTGGAAAGTAAAGGAAATTTTACCCAACGGTAAAAAAGTGGAGTTACAAGAAGTTGGTGATGATGGTAGCCCTTTATTTTATGAAACTTACTCCGATAATGCCAGTCAAGTATCAAGAGCATCCGCATTACATGAAAATGGATTATTAGAGCTGGATCTAAGTGGCTCTGGAATGCAAGTAGGTGTTTGGGATGCTGGAGTAGTACTGACCACGCACCAAGAGTATGATGTCAGAGCAATTGTAGGCGATGGTAGTACCGAGGTAGATAAACATGCAACTATGGTTGCGGGTAGCATAGTGTCGTCCGGAATTAAAAAAGAGGCCAAAGGGGTAGCTTTTGAGGCCAATGTAATCTCTAATAACTGGACAAGAGATAAAATTGAAGTTGTAGAGGCGGCATCGAACGGACTTTTATTGTCTAACCATTCTTATGGTATAAAAACCGATAGGGTGCCTGATTGGTATTTTGGTTCTTATATAAAAGTTTCTCAAGATTGGGATAAAATCATGTTTAATGCACCATACTATTTAATGGTAACTGCAGCGGGAAATGCACAAAAAAGTGGCGATAATCAATCCCCAGTTTATGGAACAAGTTCCGACGGATTTGATTTAATGTTAGGGTTTACGATTGCTAAGAACGGACTAACTGTTGCAGGTGCGAATACAAAATTGGATCGCAAAGGAAATTTAAAAGAGGCCAATGTATCTGCTTACAGTAGTTTTGGTCCTGTGGACGATGGACGAATAAAACCAGATTTAGCAGGAGATGGTTCTTCAATTGTTTCTACTTCTTCTATAGGTAATACAAATTATGATTCGTCTGCCGGTACTTCTATGGCAACACCTGGAGTAACTGGAGCTTTATTACTATTACAACAGTATAATGAACAATTGTATGGTAGTTATTTAAAGGCGGCAACCTTAAAAGGTTTAGCACTGCATACGACTGATGATGTAAATAGTCCTGGACCTGATTACAAAATGGGCTGGGGCATAATGAATGCCAAAACAGCTGCAGAAATGTTATTGAACAAAGATTTTTCAACGCAAATAGCTGAGAATACATTGGAAGAAGGGGAGTCCTATTCTTTTACCGTGCAGGCAATAGAAAATGAAACTTTAATGGTATCCTTATCTTGGACAGATCCAGAATCTGAATTTGTGAATAGGGGAGAGTTAAACTTAAATAAACCGGCATTGGTAAATGATTTGGATATCCGTGTTACCCAAAATGGAAAAACCTTTTTACCATGGAAGCTGAACCCTACCAATCCTAAAGCTCCAGCTAGTCAAGGCGATAACTTGGTGGATCCCTATGAACAAATTGAAATCGCCAATGCAAGCGGAATGTATACCATAACTATTTCTCACAAAGGATTGCTCACAAATGAAAAACAAAATTATTCGTTGTTAATATCAGGTGCACAAATGACCGAATGCCGTGTAAATACACCTGAAAATTTATCGTTCAGTACTCCTTTGGATAATGAAATTACTTTAGGTTGGTCAGAAATAACAGATGGCCTTTTTGAAGTACAATATAAGAAACTCAATGATGAGCTTTGGATAACTTATTATACGGGCGATAACTTTTTTACCTTGACCGATTTAGAAAGAGACGAAGATTATGTTCTAAGGATAAGAACATTTTGTTCGCAAAATATAGCTTCTGAATATTCTATGGAGTATGTGTTTACGTTTTTGGGTGAAGAAACAATGATAGGTGATTTAGATATACAAGCAGCAATGAGTACAAATAACGATATCAATTTCACAGTTTTCCCCAACCCAGCCGTAAATGAAATTATATTTAACACAGAGGTAAGTGATGAAGCTATGTATAGCATAGTTTCATCTTCCGGAATCGAATTGAAAACAGGTGCTGCTAAAAACGCAAAAATTAATGTATCAGATTTAGCAACAGGATTATATATTATAGAAGTACAAGATTTGCAAGGTAAAAAAAGCACTAAGTTCTTTAAGTATTAATAATTAAATAAGTAGTTCCCCCATGTATTTTTTAATTTTAAGAGTAAAACCCATCATGCGATAAAGTATGGTGGGTTTACTGTTTTGATTGCATAAGATTTATAGTTTCTGAAACTAGTATAGAAAAAATCAATGATGGAATAACACAAAACAAGATTTTATCGATAAAATGAACTGATTATATTGGTAACTTAGTGAGATAGTTTAACAACACTAAAAATCAATATAATTATGGAAAGTAATAATGGCGGACATGGTGATGCTTGGGATGTAAATAATTCTAATGCTGCCAGCTGTCCGTTTTTGAACGGAGAACTAAATCAGGCCGCGGGCGGTGGTACAACAAACCGTGATTGGTGGCCAAATATGGTGAATTTGAGCATCTTAAGACTGCATTCTAAGAAAGCAGATCCCATGGATGATGATTTTAACTACGCGGAGGAATTCAAATCCTTGGATTTGGCCGCGGTCAAGAAGGATTTAACGGAGTTGATGACCAATAGTCAAGATTGGTGGCCAGCAGATTATGGGCACTATGGCCCTTTCTTTATTCGTATGGCATGGCATGCCGCTGGAACATACCGTATTGCCGATGGTAGAGGAGGCTCTGGAACAGGAAACCAACGTTTTGCACCTTTAAATAGTTGGCCGGACAATGCCAATTTAGATAAGGCGCGTTTGCTTTTATGGCCAATAAAACAGAAATATGGTAAAAAGATTTCTTGGGCAGATTTATTGATTTTGACCGGAAATGTGGCCCATGAATCTATGGGATTAAAAATGTTTGGTTTTGGTGGTGGCCGTGAAGATATTTGGCAACCGGAAGAAGATATATATTGGGGCTCAGAAACGGAATGGCTTGGAAATAAGAAACGTTATGATTCTGAAGGAAACGAGTTGGAAAATCCTTTAGGTGCTGCACATATGGGATTAATTTATGTGAATCCAGAAGGGCATAATGCCAATCCAGATCCTATTGAAGCGGCGCAGTATATAAGAGAGACTTTTGGTCGTATGGCTATGAACGATTATGAAACGGTTGCTTTAATTGCTGGCGGACATACCTTTGGAAAAACACACGGTGCCGCTAACCCTGATGATTATGTGGAAGCGGAACCAGCTGCTGCGCCAATAGAGGCCCAAAGTGCTGGATGGCATAATAAATATGGTAGTGGCGTAGGTGCTGATACTATTACCAGTGGTCTTGAAGGTGCTTGGAGTCAAACCCCAACCCAATGGAGTAATAATTATTTTAAGAACCTATTCGGGTTTGAGTGGGAGCTTACTAAAAGTCCAGCTGGTGCATGGCAATATAAACCTGTAGGTGATGCAGGTGCCGGTACTGTTCCAGATGCACATATAGAAGGAAAAACACACCAACCTTTTATGTTAGTGACCGACCTTTCTTTACGAATGGATCCAGACTATGAAAAAATATCAAGACACTTTTTAGAAAATCCAGATGAATTTGCGGATGCCTATGCAAGGGCTTGGTTTAAATTAACGCATCGTGATATGGGACCTGTTGATCGTTATTTAGGTCCAGAAGTGCCTACAGAGGAATTGGTATGGCAAGATCCTGTGCCTGAAGTAGATTTTGAGCTGATCAATGATAAAGATATTGCCGATTTAAAAGCCAATATTTTAGCGTCAGGATTGTCTATTTCTGAAATGGTCCAGACCGCTTGGGGTGCTGCATCTACTTACAGGGATTCTGATAAGCGTGGTGGCGCCAATGGCGGGCGTATTCGTTTAGAACCTCAAAAGAGTTGGAAAGCTAATAACCCTAAACAGTTGGCTAACGTAATTGATACTTTGGAGCGTATCCAAAAAGAATTCAATGATGCCCAAACTGGCAACAAAAAGGTTTCTTTCGCAGATTTAGTGGTATTGGCAGGTTCTGCCGCCGTTGAAAAGGCAGCAAACAATGCAGGCCATTCTATAACTGTCCCTTTTACACCGGGCAGAACGGATGCTACACAAGCGCAAACAGATGTTGAAGCTTTTGAAGCATTAGAGCCATTGGCAGATGGGTTTAGAAACTACACCAAGGCAAAATATAGTGTGCAAACCGAAGAGCTTTTGGTAGATAAAGCTAACTTAATGACATTGACGGCACCTGAAATGACCGTGTTGGTTGGTGGCATGAGATCTTTAAACGCCAATACCGAAGGAACTGTTCATGGTATTTTTACGGATAAGAAAGATCAGCTGACCAATGATTTCTTTGTGAACCTTTTAGATATGGGAACCACTTGGAAAGCCATGGATAATGACGATACTGTTTTTGAAGGAACCGATAGAAAAACGGGCGCTTCCAAATGGACAGGCACTAGGGTTGATTTGATTTTTGGCTCAAATTCAGAATTAAGGGCTTTAGCTGAGGTGTATGCAACTTCCGATGCAAAGGGGAAGTTTGTAAGAGACTTTGTAAAAGCTTGGGCCAAAGTGATGAACCTTGATCGTTTTGATGTGAAGTAATTATAGATATTATATTATTTTAAAAAGGCGACTTATACAGTCGCCTTTTTTATTCCAAAATAACGATTACACCTTTTTAATCTCGTGATCTTCTAACAAA
Organism: Maribacter sp.; assembly: GCA_965662155.1. Lineage (GTDB taxonomy): Bacteria > Bacteroidota > Bacteroidia > Flavobacteriales > Flavobacteriaceae > Maribacter. Next base: position 11,519 of record CBFIGW010000019.1, read on the forward strand.
TCTTCATTCCGTAATTTAAGAAATACCTGAGCGGTGGTAACTACATCTAATTCACAGTAGGTTACGATTCTGTCCAAATTATCTTCTTCGTAATATACATCACGTACCATGCTACCATCTATATCTTCTTTAGGGGATGGTATGTCTAAAATATGGGCCAATAATTTAAGCGAGGTATAGTGTTTATAATCGCCAAATTTCCAGAGTTCCATAGTATCCAAATGCGATACCTCCCAGGGCTTTTTACCGAACAAGTCTAGCTTATAGGGTAGGGAAATACCGTTAATAATCATCCTACGGGCAATGTATGGAAAGTCAAATTCCTTACCATTATGGGCACAGAGTAAATGTTTTGCATGACTAAAATGACTGTTCAATAAGTTTTTGAACTCTTTTAGCAAAGTGCTTTCTTCCCCAAAAAAGCTGGTAACCCTAAAATGTTTTGAATCCCCGTTTATTTTAAAGTATCCAACGGAAATACAGACTATTTTACCAAACTCGGCCCAAATACCTGCCCGGTCATAAAATTGCTCTGGTGTAAACTCTTCCTTTCTTTGATATCGTGTCTTTTGCTCCCAAAGCTCTTGTTTGTCTTTACCTAACTCATTAAAGTTCTCGGATTCAGGAACGGTCTCAATATCCAAAAAGAGAATATGTTCCAGATTGATTTTGTATAACATGGCTTCTTTAAATAAAAAGGACCTTTAAAGTATGGTTTTATAATTAAAAATGGCAAAAATTCTTACCTACATTTTATATCGTATCTTAACAAAAAACAAAAATTGCTATTTTAAAAATCTATTGATGGTGTTTCTTTATCAGGATAAGATGCCTTTTAATTTATATTTTAATATGAAAAGAATTTTATTGTTGCTGACATTGTGTTTAAGTGTAAGTTCATGTTCCAAAGATGATTCAGATATAGTACAAGAACCTACAGTAATACCAGACGTATCATTTATAGGCGTGGATAATGAAAACACGTATTTTTATGATTTTAGGGCAGAAACCGAACAAGGTAATCGGACCAATTTAACTTCTGAGTTGGGCTTGGGGCCTAATTTTTTAACCTTGAGACAATCGGAACAAGAACTCTCATTCTACACGTTTAATTCGGGTAAATTTTCCTTATTAAAAAAGGATATCGAATCTGGTGAGTCCAATGCTTATGTAGATTTTTATACCAATACCGATGAACGTTCCATTGTATGGGGCATCAATACAATGGAATATGTTTATTTTGGTTTTTATAACCCCAAGGGGTCAACAAATCTGGCGTTAAGGACCATTTCACTGGAAACCTTAGAAGGTACTGACATTTCCTTGGAGTTTAATATAAATACGTTATACCAGCCGTTACTAATAGACGGTAACTTGTTTATGACCTATTTGGACGGTGAAGAAAGGTATAAAATATCAAGGTATGATACCGATACGAATACTTTGGGCCAAACGCTTGATTTTGGAGAATCTTCCCCGAGTTTATTTGAAGACGACCTTGGTAATTTAGTAATATTGAAGTTCGCAGAAAATGGAAACGTCCAAATTGAAATTAGGGATAGTAATTCCTTATCCATCATAAAAGAACAGGAGTTGGATTTAAATCAACGTTTTCTGCCAGGTCCTTTAAATGCTAGTTTGGTGGGAGACAATTTGTATTATCAGTTTACCTATCAACAACCTTTTATAATTGATATGGGTCCGGCCATATTCAATATTAATACATCGGAAAACAAGGTTTTGGATTTTGTTAGCATAATAGATGACGTTGAAAAGGAATTAGATGTGTCAATCAATTTTATTACCGAATATCATGATTCTGGTAAAAACGTTTTTTTAGCGTCTTATCAAAAATTTGAAACATTAGAAGGAGGTGCACTTATTATCAGCGAGAGAGGGGAGCTTTTAAAAAATATAGAATTGGATTTCGTCCCTATTTATTTTGTAAAATAATACAAATAATATTCATTAACGATAAAAGGTATGTACCGACCGCTTGGTCTGTTTTTTATTTATGGGTTACCCTAGAAATTTTGTGAAGTGGGATTTAGGGAAATAAATATCGTTTAAAAGCCGGCAAATAGATAAACTATAAGTCCAAAATAAGGCAACCAAACCACCCGGTCTGTAAATTTTAAAACAAAGACTGCTGTTTAACGGGACTTTCATGATCCAAAAGCCATTTCTTACGGTGTAAGCCGCCCGCATAACCAGTCAATGAACCATCACTACCAATTACCCTATGGCAAGGAACAATAATCCAAAGAGGATTTTTGCCATTGGCAGCTGCTACGGCACGAATGGCCTTTACATCGCCCAATGTTTTGGACAATTCAAGATAAGAAATAGTTTTTCCATAAGGGATGTCTTTCAATGCTGACCATACCCTTTTTTGAAAGTCTGTGCCTTGTGGATTTAGTTCTAGATTAAAGATTTCTCGTTTTCCCTCAAAGTATTCTTTTATTTGGTAAACGGCATCCTCTAAAGTTTCTGGAATTATCGTCGTGATTACTTCCTTGTTGTTTAATAGGGTTATAGAAGCCATACCTTGGATATCCCCTTCTAGTTTGGCAATGCCCAATGGTGTATCTATATAGGCAGTGTCCATAGTAAACTTATGATTTCTTATCTGTGCTTTTCTCTGGGGCACTTCCGATAACGCCGCTTTGTTTAGCTCTGTTTTCCCAATTTTTTCTAGCTAATAGCTGCAGGTCTGCCACATTATCGCTTTCGTCCATTATCTCAAGGCCTAGAAGGGTTTCAATAACATCTTCCATGGTCACAATACCAGCTATGGAGCCATATTCATCTACTACAAGGGCTATGTGTTCTCTTTTGGCAACAAAAATTTCAAATAATTTAGGAATAGGGGTGCTTCTTCTTGTTATGAGAATATCCCTTCTAATTTCCTCCAATGGCATTTCTCCATTTTCATTTATGATTTCTTCATATACGTTGTCCTTTAAAACAAAACCTGTGATATTGTCCATTTTACCCTCGAAAACGGGAATACGGGAGTAACGTAATTTAGGATTGTCTTCAAAAAAAGACCTAATTGTTTTATTGGATGGTGCAATTTTCATGACAGCCCTTGGTGTCATGACATCCTTTACCAATACCTGATCAAACCGAAGCAAGTTCTTAATAATGGTAGATTCGGATTTTTCAAAAACCCCTTCTTCATGAGCCATATCGGTCATTGCCGTAAAATCTTCCCGGCTAAGTACACTGCCGTGATGGCCTTTACCACCAACTAGTTTGGTGAACAGCTGTAAAATCCACAATAACCCTGTATATTTTAAACCAAGTACCATGACATTAAGAGCTTTTGCGGTAAAGTTTGATAATTGCCTCCAATATGTTGCGCCAATGGTCTTAGGAATAATTTCAGAGGCCACCAAGATTAGAATAGTCATTATTGTTGAAACTACACCTACCATTAAATCTTCGGTAAACTCAACACCTAAAATGGAACGTGTTGTAGTACCATATAATTCAGCGTATGCTACCTTGGCTTGTACGCCCACTAGAATAGCTCCAACGGTATGAGCTATTGTATTTATTGTTAAAATGGCAATTAAAGGTTTGTCTACGTCTTTTTTAAGGTCTTCTAATGTAGTGGCATAAGATTTCCCTTCTCTTTTTTTAACGTTTACAAAGGTCGGTGTTATACTTAAAAGTACGGCTTCCAGTATGGAACATAAAAAAGAAAAAAATATAGAAATAAAGGCGTAAAAGATTAGTAATCCCATAAAGATGTTTTAAATGTCTAAGATACCAATTAATTAGTAAAAGTTGGAGGTTGTTTTAGTTTGGAAAAAGCTTTGTAAAATACATCTTGTACGGCAGGTCTAATATTTAAATCATAAAGGTTTCTATTATTCCGTGTAGGATACACCCTATTGGAAAGAAAAATATATACCAATTGGTTATCAGGATCTGCCCATACGAAGGTGCCCGTAAAACCGCTATGTCCAAAACTATTTGTACTTACTCTGGGGGAAGGATAAGCCTCCGAAAGAAGTAGTTTTTGGTTATCTAAAAGAGGTTTATCAAAACCTAGTCCGCGTCTATTTTCATTTTCAGGATATTGAACTTTTATAAACTCTCTTACGATGGATTCAGATAGAATTTGTTGTTCATTAAAACTCCCAAAATTTTGATATAACTGCATCATTTTGGCCACGTCTTCAGCAGTACCGAATAATCCTGCATTACCTGAAACACCACCAAGTAAGGATGCATTTTCATCATGCACCCAACCTTGTGTCAAGGAATGTCTATAAATGGTGTCTTGCTCCGTAGGAATAATTTTGTTAGGAAATTTTTTAGTGGATGGTAAAAACCCCAATGTTGTAGAACCAATTGGTATATAAAAGTTTTCTTGTAGATATTGTTCATAGGGTTTTTCTGTCAACTGCCTAATTATTTCGGGAAACAAGAGAAAGGTTAAACCGGAATATTTATATTTCTTTTCATTAGAAACTTTAGACCTATTTATCATTCGGTACATTTTTCTATTGAACCTATTTTTTACGTAAATACCTGGATATCCTTGTTGATTGAAATTATTTTTAGGGTACGGTTTTATAAAACGTCTTTTTAATTTTCCATTTTTTTTAATAACCCTTTTTAGAAATACAATATAGGGTTGTAGCCCTGCTTGGTGCGCCAATATTTCACGCAAGGTAATATTTCGTTTATCTTTTCTTTTTCGCCAAGGTTTCCAATATTTACTAAAAGGTTGGTCTACATCTAATTTACCTTCATCAACCAATTTCATGAGGGCAGGTAATGGGCCCAAAATTTTCGTCACTGAGGCCAAATCATAGATGTCGTTCCGTACAACAGGGTTAATACTATCATAGGTGTGAAATCCGTACGTTTCATGAAAAATGATAGCACCTTGTTTAGCTACTAGAACTTGTGCTCCTGGAAAAGCATGAGATTTTATACCATTTGTTATAATGCTGTCCACTTGCTCGTGTATAGCTAAAGAATCTACTCCAAATGACCTTAGTGAGGAATTGACTAAACCCGTATTTTTTGGAAAACGCAAAGATTGTGAAATACCTTCTTGACCAGAAATATGAATAGCTAATAAACCAATTAGTACAATTAATAACTTTTTCATTTATAGGTGTTTAACCCATTAACTTCACGGCATCTTTAGCAAAGTAGCTGGCGATAATATTTGCACCGGCCCTTTTAATGGCAATCAACTGTTCCATCATAACGGCATCATGGTCTAACCATCCTTTTTCTGCTGCTGCCTTTAGCATAGCATATTCTCCAGATACTTGATAAACTGCCACGGGTACATCAACTTCGTTTTTTATCTCCCTAACAATATCCAAATAGCAAAGTCCTGGCTTTACCATTACAATGTCCGCGCCTTCATCTATATCTTGTTGCGTCTCGCGTATGGCTTCAAATCTGTTGGCAGAATCCATTTGGTAAGTTTTCTTATCCTTGGGTACATTTTTTATATCAACTGGAGCGGAATCAAGGGCGTCTCTAAACGGACCGTAGAACGCACTGGCATATTTGGCGCTATAACTCATAATTCCGATGTTAATTAGCCCCTCATCTTCTAAAGCTTCTCTAATGGTTAGTATTCTGCCGTCCATCATGTCACTAGGTGCTACAAAATCTGCCCCGGCATTCGCATGCGAAACACTCATTTCAGCTAAAACCTCCGTAGTCTCGTCATTTAATATTTGCCCATCGGCGACAATACCATCATGTCCATAAGAAGAATAGGGGTCAAGCGCAACATCGGTCATAACCAACATGTCCGGACAGGCGTTTTTAACCGTTTTTATGGCCAATTGCATCAAGCCATGCTCGTTAAGTGCTTCTGAACCTTTATTGTCCTTAAGATTATCGGGGACCTTTACGAACAAAAGAACGGAACACAGTCCCATATTCCATAATTTTTTAACCTCTTTATCTAGATTATCAAGGCTTAGCCTAAAATAGTTTGGCATTGAAGCAATTTCCTCCTTTATGCCTTTTCCCTCTACAATGAAAAGCGGCACCAAAAAATCACTAGGTGTAATAATAGTTTCCCTAACCAAATGGCGTATTGCCTCCGAACTTCTAAGTCTTCTATTTCTTATTAATGGGTACATATATGACTATCATTTTTAGTTGTGTGCGACAGTGTTCTATTCAAAGATATAATAATCAACTGTCCTTTTTTAAAATTCTATTTCCCCAATCAAATAACAAACCGCATTTCCAGAAATCTTAACGCGGTTTCCCAAATATTCACAAGTAAGATTTCCTCCGCGCTTAGATAGTTGTTTTGCCGTTAAAATGGGCTTATTTAGTTGGTTTGACCAATATGGTGTTAAAGTGGTATGAGCGGAGCCTGTAACGGGATCTTCGGGAATACCACATTGTGGCGCAAAGAAACGGGATACAAAGTCAACTTCTTTCCCTGGCGCTGTCACAATAACACCTCTGCAATCTAGCTGGTTTAAAAGATGAAAGTTGGGCTGTATGTTTTCTATTGCTGCTTGGTTATCAAAAACCAGCATATAATCAGTTTTACCCTTAAGAGTTTGCAATGGCGTTAAACCAATGGCCTCATTAATTTCTGGATTGGATGCTACTTTGTTACTATCATCAGTTGGGAAATCCATGGTCATGAGTCCGCCTTCCTGCTTTTCAACTATAAGTTCTCCGCTTCTTGGAGAAATAAACCGAATAGTATTTTCAATATGTTGGTAATACCTGAAAATCACAAAAGCAGTTGCTAAGGTAGCATGTCCGCAAAGGTCTACTTCTACTTCAGGCGTAAACCAGCGAAGCTCATAGGTTTCACTTTTTTTAACGGCGAATGCGGTTTCAGCCAAATTATTTTCAGCAGCTATGTTTTGCATTAAACTATCGGGCAACCAGTAATCTAAAATACAAACCGCTGCAGGGTTGCCACCAAAAACCGTATCCGTGAAAGCATCGATTTGATATATTTTCAATTTCATTGATCAATAATTTACTTTGCTTCTTTAGCCCTGTTAATTATGGCTTTAAGATGCTCTTTACGTTTCTCTGTCTCTTTGGTAAGCTTGTTTTTTTTGCGTGCCATTAGTTTGGCATGTTTCGCTTTATTTAGAGTGTTTTTTGCTTTACCTTTTTTGGCCATTTTATGCTTTACTTAGACCCAGGATTTCGGTTGTTTTAAAACTTGTAACAATTTATCCTCATCACTATCTTCTTCAGGATGATAGTCATAATGCCATTGCACATGCGGAGGTAAACTCATTAAAATACTTTCAATACGACCGTTTGTTTTTAGTCCAAACAAGGTTCCCTTATCATGTACCAGATTAAACTCTACATAACGCCCTCTTCGAATCTCTTGCCAATCCCTTTGTTTACTAGTGTAATTCAGGTTTTTGCGTTTTGTAACGATAGGTATATAGGAATTTAAAAAACTATTACCTATTTCGGCCACAAAATTATACCAATCGTCCATTTTCATGTTATCATTTGCTTTGCAATAGTCAAAAAAGAGTCCACCAATTCCCCTTGCCTCATTTCTATGTGAATTCCAGAAGTATTCATCGCAGCGTTTTTTGTAGGTGTCATAAAATGCAGAATGATGTTTATCACAGGCATTTTTGCATATCGTATGAAAATGGACGGCGTCTTCTTCAAAAAGATAGTAAGGGGTTAAATCTTGTCCACCGCCAAACCATTGGTCTACAATATTTCCTTCTTTATCATACATTTCAAAATAGCGCCAGTTGGCATGAACAGTTGGGACCATGGGATTTTTAGGATGTAGTACCAAACTTAAGCCACAGGCAAAGAAATCAGCATCTTTAACCCCAAAATAATCCTGCATGCTTTTGGGTAGTGCACCATGAACCGCTGAAATGTTTACTCCACCTTTTTCAAAAACGGCACCATTTTCAATAACCCTGGTTCTGCCCCCACCACCTTCCGGTCTTTCCCAGATATCTTCTTTAAAAGTAGCTGTGCCATCTACTTCTTCTAGTTTTTTAGTAATCGTATCCTGTAAATCTTGAATATATGCGTAAAACTTATCCTTCATAATCTAATTCATAAAGTTCCATATCTAGGGGTGGCTCATTAGGTGGGTTGTGCTCTTTTAAAAGGGTTGTTTTCCAAACAAAACCACAATTTTCTGCAACCCTTATACTTGGGGTATTTTCTTGGTTTACGATAATTTGTAGTTTTTTAAAGCCTTGGTCAAATGCCCATGAGGAAAGCTTCTTTATGCTTTGAGTAATATACCCGTTACCGGTAAAAGATTTGCTAATGGCATAGGCCAATTCTGCCTGATTTTTTAGATTATTTAGTTCCTTAACATAAACAAGCCCTATAATAGTTCTATTTTTGCGCTCTTTTAATACAAACAGATATTCTTCTTTATTAAAAAATTGTTTTGCCTTTTTAATAGCGAAGAACCTAGACAGATCTGGAGTTAAATTTTGTTTTAAAGTATCTGGAAAGTATTTTTTTAATCTGTTTGAATTGATGGTAACAAAATCACATAAACGCCATGCATCTTTTTCTTGTACAGGGTAAATGATAAAGTCATTAAATTCAAATTCAGGCACAACATACTATTTTAGTGTCGTTTATACTCCTTTACAGCATCTATAAAAGCTTTCGCATTTTCTACTGGTATATTAGGTAAAATACCATGTCCAAGGTTAACCACATATTGGTCTTTACCAAACTCATTGATCATTTGTGTTACCATCTTTTTAATTTCAGATGGGGGTGATAACAAACGGGCAGGGTCAAAATTACCTTGAAGCGTTATTTTGCCACCGGTTAAATATCGTGCGTTTCTTGCGGAGCATGTCCAATCTACGCCTAATGCGGAAGCTCCGGACTTAGCCATATCGCCTAAGGCAAACCAGCAACCTTTTCCAAAGACAATTACTGGGGTTTCATCTTTTAATGCATCTATAATTTGTTGGATATATTGCCATGAAAATTCTTGATAATCCACAGGTGAGAGCATTCCACCCCAAGAATCAAATACTTGCACTGCATTTACCCCAGCCTTTACTTTTGCCTTAAGATAGGCAATAGTGGTATCCGTAATTTTTTGCAATAATTCATGAGCAACAAGGGGTTGTGTAAAACAAAGTTCCTTTGCCTTATCAAACGTTTTACTTCCTTGCCCTTGTACGCAGTAGCATAAAATTGTCCACGGTGAACCGGCGAAACCTATCAAAGGCACTTCGTCTTCCAATTTTTCTTTAGTTGCTTTTATGGCATCCATCACATAACCTAGGGTATCTTGGATATCGGGAACAATCACACTGTCCAAATCCTTTTGTGACCTAATAGGATTAGGTAAATATGGGCCAAAATTCGGTTTCATTTCCACATGAATGTTCATCGCCTGTGGAATCACTAAAATATCACTAAATAGAATGGCTGCATCCATTCCGTATCTACGAATAGGCTGCACGGTTATTTCAGAAGCCAATTCTGGGGTTTGGCATCTTGTAAAGAAATCATACTTTTCCTTGATGGCCATGAATTCTGGCAAATACCTTCCTGCTTGACGCATCATCCAAACTGGTGGTCTTTCTACGGTTTCACCTTTTAAAGCTCTTAAGAATAAATCGTTTTTTATGCTCATTTTGTTTTATAGGATTTGTTCACCAAATCAATAACACTTTCTACATCCGGTATTTTTGCAACTTTAACTTTGGCAAAATGTTTTCTTGCTTCCTTGGCCGTTGTCTCGCCTATACAATAGGCTACTTTATGAGGGGTATTTTCCAAAAGATAACTTTCTATACCGGATGGACTAAAAAATAAGATACCCTCCGTGGCATCTTCAATAGTTTTACTGGACAACTTAGTGCGGTAGGCTTCTACAGAATTTACGGCAATGTTGTTTTTCTCTAATATACTGGGCAGTATATCTAAACTTAGATTCCCATGAAAGAACGTGACCTCTGTTCCTTCCATGAATTCTACCATCTGATTTGCCAGTGTGGTGGCATCATTTTCAAAATGGGTTACCTTGCCAATTTTCTTTTGAATTAACCGTCTCGTTTTACGGCCAACGCAGTAGATATTCTTGAATTGTAACTCTTCCGGGTTAATGCTCATCAATAAGCTTTCAACAGCATTTTTACTGGTAAACACTACGTTTTCTAACTCCTTTTTAAGTATAACCGGGGAAATTCTATTGTGGTTAATTTTAATAAAATCTTCTGAGGCAACTCGTATTCCAGTATCAAACGCTTGCAATTGTGCATCTGTCAATTTTTTGGTTGAGAATATATGGTTCGGAAGATCAATGTTCTGTAATTCGTTCATAAGACGCTTCCCGCCGCGACTTAGAATACTCTTTGCACAATCAATACCTAAATTATGGTGTTTGCCCAATGGAGCAGTTAGTTCTGCCTCCAATTTTTTGGATCCATTTACGGTAAGCAAAACCCCTTTTAATTTTACAATACTTTCTTTGTCGATATAGGCCAAGGCACCAATTGGTGCTGTACAACCTCCTTCTAATTCGCGCAGAAAATCTCGTTCCAATTGTGTGCAAATAGCCGTTTCTGTATGATTTAGCTCTTCACATATTTCCCTTAATTCGGTATTGTCTTCCATGGCTACCACCATCACCGCACCTTGGGCGGGCGCTGGTAACATCCAGGTTAGACCTATCGTATTTTCTGGTTCCAAGCCTATTCTTTCCAGGCCGGCAGCTGCAAAAATTGCACCGTTCCAATCACTGTTATTTAACTTTTCCAATCGGCTATTCACATTACCCCTTAAATCTACAACGGTATGTGTAGGGTAGCGGTTAAGCCATTGTGCTTTTCTTCGTAAACTTCCAGTGGCAATAACACCATCTGGTTGGCCTAGGAATTCCTCGTTGTCTTTATAGGCCATAATGTCCATGAAGTTTCCGCGCTTAAGTACGGCGGCCTGTACAATTCCTTTAGGTAAAGCGGTAGGGACGTCTTTCATAGAATGTACCGCTAGGTCTATTTCGCCATTTAGCATGGCAACATCCAAGGTTTTTGTAAAAATACCGGTGATACCAAGCTCATACAGTGGCTTGTCTAGTACTATGTCTCCTGTGGATTTTACGGGAACCAATTTTGCTTTATGTCCTAATGCTTCTAATTGGTCTTTAACGGTGTTCGCTTGCCATAGTGCCAATTCACTATCACGTGTGCCTATTCTAATGACTTTACTCATTCTTTTGATGCAGTTCTAATTGAAAAACCTTTTGGATCAACTCTAGACTGGAATCAGAATCTATATGATCGTCCTTTAGATGGTTTGCGAATTGTTTCGTTATTTTTTGTATGATCCTGTTGGATATGATATCTGCCTGTTCCGCATTAAAGTCCGTTGTTTTTTTGGATTGATAATCCAACTCCTCGTCCTTCATCGTCTTTAGCTTCATTTTAAGGGCCTTTATCACTGGAGCAAATTTTCTAGTTTCTAACCATTGAATAAAATCGTCCTTTACGTCTTCTATGATTGCCTCTGCTTCAGGAATAAATTGTTTGCGTTTTTCTAAAGTCTCGTCCGTCATTTGTGATAAATGATCTAGATGTATAAGAGTAACGTTTTCAAGTTCTGTAACGTTCTCATCAACGTTTTTTGGGACTGAAAGGTCAAGTATAAGCAAAGGATTTTTAGTGTAAACCAATTCTTTGCAGATGGTTGGTTTTTGAGCGCCTGTTGCCACCACAAGAACATCTGTTTGTCTAATCTCTGCCTGTAAGTCGCCATAATCCTTAACGGTGAGGTTAAACTTACCGCCAATTTTATCCGCTTTTTCCTTGGTTCTATTAATAAGGGTTATATGTGGATTCTTGGTATGTTTAATAAGATTTTCACAGGTATTTCTTCCAATTTTCCCGGTCCCGAACAATAAGATGTTTTTATTTGCAATATCATCCACATTCTTAAGAATGTATTGTACAGAAGCAAAAGCTACCGAGGTAGCGCCTGAAGAAATCTCAGTTTCATTTTTAATGCGTTTACTGGCTTGTATAACTGCATTGCAAAGACGTTCTATAAAGGGGTTGGCAATTCCAATTTTTTTAGACCTATTAAAACTTTGTTTTAATTGGCTAATAATTTCAAAATCTCCCAAAATTTGACTGTCCAAGCCTGTGCCAACTCTAAACAAATGGCCAATTGCCTCTTTGTTCTTAAAAACATAGGCAACCTCTTGAAACTCTTCCACACTGCCGTTGGAATGGTCGCATAGGAGTTTAATCAGTTGAAAAGGATGTTGAGCAAAGCCATGAAGTTCCGTCCTGTTGCAAGTGGACGTTGCCAGGAGACCATCAATACCTTGGTCTTGTGCTTTTTTAAGCAGTTGAATCATCGCCGTCTCGTCCAAGCTAAACCTACCGCGCACAACAGCATCGGCCTTTTTGTAGTTAAGACCAATGGTATAAAAAGAGCTATGTTTAGAAATGTGATAGTCCTTCATAAGAAACGTGAGCAAAAATAGATGCATATGCTTTATAAAAATAACGCTAGAGGAACTAATAACATCGATATAGGTTTTTTAAGGGCCATTTTTAAGCTATATCCTTAAAAACCACTATTTTTACTATGTTTTACAGCTTATTCTTAAATTTAATTTAGAACATTTCTAAATAAATATTATTTTTTGATTATGGATGAAATGCAAAAAAATGTCGCTAAAGGTTCGTTTGATGAAGTTCTTATAGAAGATGGATTCTATGTTCTTAAAATTCAGAACAGGGGCAATGAGGAGGTTCAGATAAAGCGCGAAATCAACCGTAGGTACATACAATTTCATTTTTGTTTAAAAGGAGGTGGTAAATTTGTTTTTAATGATGGCAACTATTCCTTGGAGGTGTCTGAAGAAAATTCATTGTTACTTTATAATACGCAGTTAGACTTGCCATTGAATTTAATGCTATCCCCTAATTCATGGATGGTGACCGTAGTTATGACCATTCGTAAATTTCATTCTTTATTCTCTAGCGAAGCCAGTTATATTCCTTTTTTAAGTAGTGAAAACCAAGAGAAAAAGTATTACGCACAAGAACCGGTTTCGGCTGCCATAGCGGTGGTCTTAAGTCAAATTATTAATTACAACCTACATCCAACAATTAAGAAACTTTACATTAAAGGGAAAGTGTATGAACTGATATCACTGTATTTTAACAAAAGTACAGACGACAGTATAGAACAGTGTCCGTTTTTAGTAGATGAGGATAATGTAAAGCGTATTCGAAAAGCAAAGGAAATTGTAATAGCCAACATGGCAGAGCCACCTACATTACCAGATTTGGCTCAGGAAATAGGACTTAGTCTAAAGCGATTAAAAGAAGGATTTAAACAGGTGTATGGCGATTCTGTATACAGTTTTCTGTTTGACTATAAGATGGAGCATGCACGTAGGTTATTGGAATCTGGCCAATACAATGTAAACGAAATAGGCTTAAAAATTGGCTATAGTACCTCTAGTCATTTTATTGCGGCATTCAAGAAAAAATATGGTACAACACCAAAGAAGTATGTATTGTCATTGGCAAATAGTTAGTATTTTTTTAGACTATCCGGTATAATTTTAAAAAAAAGAACGCTAGTTTTTACAAGTATCGTGCATTTGGTCGATACCAAACCACTTCACATAGAGTTATAGTATAGTTAAATACAATTAGTTCGCTACTTAAACCGACTATGTAGTCTTTTTGCTTGAAATTGGCTTACAAAGGTCTAGCAACAATAATTCCTGTATTGTTTTTTACTTTTTTTAAGTAGTCCACCAATGGAATCTGAGATACCACAACCTCACCAACGGTCGAGGCATGTAGTAAATGTATTCTACCATCTTTTTCTTTTGTGGCTATTCCAGTATGTGTAACATCTAGTCCGTTTATAGAGGTCGTTAGTGCAATAATATCTCCAGATTGCATTAAATGTTCATTGGCTTCAATCATATCTTGCGGTAAATAACAGATAGAAGTATCGTTTAAATAGGCTTCCGAAGCCTTGATTTTTTCAAAGTTGTTGTCATCACTTAAAAATGGGTATAACTTTCTATGCGTGCTCATAAAATTAATCTCTTTGGTAATTTCCACCCCACCTATTTCTGCTGATATATCTTTTAAAAGTCCTTTCTCGGTATTATTGGCGATCCATTCGGAGAAATAGTGTAAACGGCTGGCATAACCATTTAACAGACCATCTTTATACCGTATAATTTCTAGGTTTTTCACAAAGGCATCGAAACTGTATTCTTTTTGTTCCAATAACATTGAAAATGCCAATACATTCTCAACAAAAGTGGTACAATCCAAGCCTTGTATATTCACCACCAATGTTTCGGTGGTACCTACCTCTAAAGTTTTTGCCACATAGGGTGTGCCTAAAAAAGTCTTGCCAATACGTGTCATGGATTCGCCAATAGGTGAACCGTTAAATTGTTTTATCGACGCAATTTTGTTTTCTACAGCTTGTTTATTCGCTGGTGAACAAGTGATTGATTGACCCCATAAAAAAGGGCTAATAAAGAAAATAAAACCAATTAGTATATTATTTTTCATTGATGCATTTACGAATTTAAGGTATCATCCTGTTCAAATTTAGAAAGTAAAACACGATTATGGGCAATACTGTCTGGATAATTTTCTTGTAGAAAGGAGATGAGTTTTTCACGTACATGTACCCTTAAATCCCATGCAGTTGGGGAATCATTAGCACTCATTAGCGCTCGTATTTCTACATAATTGTGTTTGCTGTCAGTTACTTGGAGCACATTTACTTCCTTGTCCCAAAGGTCCGTTTGTTCTAAAACTCTAGTTAGTTCCTCACGAATAGCATCAATTGGTACGTTATAATCGGTATACAGAAAAACCGTACCAAGAATATCCGCTGAGGTTTTTGTCCAGTTTTGAAATGGTTTTTCTATAAAATAAGGTGTAGGGACAATCAATCTACGTTTATCCCATATTTTTACGACCACATAGGTAAGTGTAATTTCTTCAATTCGGCCCCATTCCCCTTCAACCACCACAACATCGTCTAATTTAATAGGTTGTGCAATGGCAATTTGGATTCCCGCTAGAATAGTGCCAATTAATTTTTGGGCAGAGAACCCAATAATAATCCCCGCAACACCTGCGGATGCAAATATGCTAACACCTATTTCTTTTATCTCATCAAAACTCATCAATGCCAGCCCTATCGCCAAAATAATTACAATGAAAATAATAATGCGTTCAAGGATATTAAACTGGGTATAAATTTTTCGCGCTCTTAAGTTATTTGATTCATTAACGTTATAATTATGGATGATTATACGCTTAACCACTTTTAAAATCGCAATTACCAACCAGGTCATTGAAAAAATAAAAAGTAAGGTACTGGCTTTTCTAAACCAATAGGTATGTTCTTCCATTTGTAAAATGGAGCGTAATGATTGTGAGCGTATTAATATAGAGATGAAAATAAAAATAATAGGCCAACTCAATTTCCTAAATGTACCTTCTGGCATTAAGTATTTAGGGCTTTTCCCTAATTTTCTAAAGAAATAGGATGTAATCCAATAGAGTACTAAAATGGCTCCTAAAGAGGCCAAAAAGTAATAAAGGGCGGTTTTGGGTACTGAATCAAAAAATGTATTCATACATTGTTATTTTCGTAAGGCTATAACTTACAAAATTTAAGTTGTTTAAAGTTAATTATAAATAGAAGATTGATAGTCTTTATTCCTGTATAGAAAACTAATGGCAAAAATTGAAATATCATCGATTTTCAAGTGTTATTTTTGTAATTCAAATTCAAAGGGCAAAACATGAAAGGAGTTTTATTGGTTAATTTGGGTTCACCTGATAGTCCAACTGCAAAAGATGTAAAACCATATTTAGATGAGTTTTTAATGGATGAAAGGGTCATTGATACACCAAAATGGCTTAGAAACATTATTGTAAGGGGAATTATTCTACAAACACGCCCCAAAAAATCTGCTAGGGCCTATGCTAAAATATGGTGGAAAGAAGGTTCGCCTTTGATCGTACTGTCCGAAAGATTTACCAATAAATTAAAGACGCAGACACAAATGCCTGTTGCCTTAGGAATGCGATACGGTACTATGACTATAAAAAATGCCTTGCAGGAATTAAAAGGTAAAGGTGTAGATGATGTGCTGTTGGTTCCTTTGTACCCACATTATGCCATGTCCTCTTTTGAAACTGTGGTGGTAAAAGTTTTGGAAGAACAACAAACATTTTTTCCAGAAATGAATATTACCACTATGGCGGCGTTTTATAAAAACCCTGAATATATTAAAGCATTGTCTGAAAGTATTGCTGAGGGATTAAAGGATTTTGATTATGACCATATCTTATTTTCATATCATGGCATTCCAGAACGTCATATTCGTAAGAATGATCCAACAAGATACCATTGTAAAATAGATGGCAGCTGTTGTAAAATAAATTCTGTTGCCCATAACACCTGTTATAGGCATCAGGTGTATGAAACGACCGAATTGGTAAAGTCTTATTTAGGTTTGCCAGAGGAAAAGGTAAGTACTTCTTTCCAATCACGTTTGGCGGGTGATCCATGGTTAAAACCCTATACCGATTATGAATTTGAAAGACTGGCTAAGGACGGTGTAAAGAACTTGGCGGTAATTACCCCGGCATTCGTTAGCGATTGTCTAGAAACTTTGGAAGAAATTGCCATGGAAGGTAAAGAGCAGTTCAAAGAGGCGGGTGGTGTAGGTTATAAACATATTCCTTGTTTAAATGATAGTGACAATTGGGTAAGTGTTATGGCCAATTGGATAAACACTTGGGAAAATGAAGGCGAATTACCCGCATAATTGCACATAATTATTGAAAATTTATATGAGGCAGGTATAATCGAAATAATCGATTTAAATAAAACCTCTACAACCAATGGCTAGGGTATCTTCAGAAAAATTAGGCATAGATCCTATCAGTAAGCTATTGGTGAGCCAAGCTGTACCAGCAAGTATAGGTATCCTGGTAATGTCCTTAAATGTTCTAGTTGACAGTATTTTTGTAGGTAATTGGATTGGGTCCATTGCCATTGCTGCTATTAATGTTGTACTTCCGGTTTCTTTCTTTATTGGAGCGTTGGGTATGGCTATTGGTATTGGTGGATCTAGTATAATTTCGCGTGCATTAGGTGCGGGAAATAGAGTTAAGGCACAAACAACGTTTGGCAATCAAATTAGTTTGACCATATTAGTTACCATTAGTATGGTAATTCTCGGAATAACCTACGCAGATAGACTAATACCCGCTTTTGGCGGAATGGGAAATATATTTGATTCCGCTAAGACATATTACCTAATTGTACTATATGGTGTGCCTATTTTGGCCTTGAATATGATGGGTAGCTCTGTAATTAGGGCAGAGGGCAAACCAAAATTTGCTATGATTGCCATGATTATACCATCCATAGGTAATCTGTTCATGGATTATATTTTAATTTATGTGATGGATATGGGTATGGCAGGAGCGGCCTGGGCTAGCACAATCAGTTATGCACTTTGCTTTGTATATATATTATATTTCTTTTTATCGGGGAATTCAGAATTAAGACCGTCTTTAAAATATTTAGGGTTTAATTGGGGTATTTTAAAAGAAATAGGGTCGTTGGGTTTTGTAACCCTTGCAAGACAGGCAGTGGTGAGTATCATATATTTATTAATGAACAATATTTTGTTTGATTTGGGAGCGGAAGCCATGGTTGCGGTATACGCAATAGTAGGCCGAATGCTCTTGTTTGCATTGTTTCCCGTTTTTGGTGTAACCCAAGGGTTTTTGCCAATAGCAGGTTTTAATTATGGTGCTGAGAAATATGACCGGGTAAAAGAATCAATCTACACAGCTATTACATATGCATCCGTACTTGCTACGATTGTTTTTTTAGGACTGATGATATTTCCTGCTGAAATTGCCGGACTGTTTTTAAGCAATAAGGATGGTATGTCCCAAATGGATATTGAAATAAACGCCTTTGTATTGGAAAATACACCATCTGCCATGCGTTGGGTCTTTGCCGCAACACCTATAATTGCCATACAATTAATTGGGGCAGCATATTTTCAGGCAATAGGTAAGGCTGTGCCGGCATTTTTGCTGACTTTGAGCAGACAAGGATTCTTCTTTATTCCATTGATCTTAATTTTGCCTCAGTTTTTTGGAACATTGGGTGTTTGGATTTCATTCCCCATTGCAGATCTTTTGGCTACCTTGGTCACAGGGTTGTATTTAAGAAAAGAGATAAAATTGAACTTAATAAAGTGACTTATTCCCTTTCTTGGTTTTCTCATAAGTAAATAACACAAAACTTCTCCCTTGTGAATTTACTTTTGGCGCTTATCGTTATAGTTTTTTTAGGAATTCTTATTGCCACTTTTGTCGATTACATAAAGACAAAAAAAATACAAAAAATTTATGGATGAAAATAAGGATAAAAGCTTATAAATTCTTTTTATAAACACACTAAATGTCATGAGAAGTATCTATTTTTAACAATAGATATTAGTTCCATGAAGCACTCTTTCCCTATAGTTACGATACTTTTTTCCCTGTTTTTAAACGGATGCCAAATGCAAAAAAAAGACCAAAACTTTAAATTATATGTAGGCACGTATACTGATGGCGATAGTGAGGGTATTTATCAATTCAATTTTGATGCGAAAACAGGAACATTGACCGATAAAGTGTTAGCTGCATCCTTAGGTAACCCTTCGTTTTTAAAGATTTCTCCAGATAAAAAGAAGTTGTATTCCGTAATGGAAACCGATGCGTTTGAAGGTTCCACTGGAGGCGTTATGGCATATGACATTCAAGCAGATGGTAAATTGACAGAAATTGGGCCTAAAGCAACAGTTGGGGCACACCCATGTCATATTACCGTTTCCAATGACGCCAAATTTCTTGTAGCCTCTAGTTACACTGGTGGTAGTGCTTCTATCTTTACCTTGGATACGAATGGTGCATTGCAAAAAAATCCGCAATTTATAGATTTAAAAGTACTAGACACCACGAAAACGTCACATGCCCATTCAGCCCAATTTACGAAAGACGGATTGTTTATTGCCGATTTAGGCTTGGATGCTGTAAAAAGGTATAAAAATAGTGAAGGGCATTTTGTACCCAACAATCAAGCCTCAATAGATTTACCAGATGGAGCCGGACCAAGGCATTTTTGTTTCAACAAGGGCGGCAGTAAAGTATATGTAATCAATGAATTAAATTCTACCATAACTGTTTTTAAAAGAAATGAATCCGGAAATTTTATAGCAAACCAAACAGTGAGCACCCTTGCAGATGATTTTAAAGGAGATAGTTACTGCGCCGATATTCATTTATCTGATGATGGCGCATTTTTATACGGTTCCAATAGGGGAGAAAATACCATTGTTATTTTTAAGGTCGATAGGGTATCTGGTGAATTGACCTTAGTAGGCAGGGAAAGTGTAAAAGGGGATTGGCCAAGAAACTTCTCCTTGGACCCAAGCGGTAATTTTCTTTTGGTAGCCAATCAAAAGAGCGATAATATCACCGTTTATAAAAGAGATGTAAAAGAAGGCACCCTGAGGTTTCTTCATGAAGTTAAATTGCCAAATCCAGTTTGTTTGGAGTTTTTGTAGTAACCCATCAATTCACAATTTTAACCAATTTAGTTTCGGGAAATTCCATTAAATAGTTCCCTAAGATACTTTTATTTTAATTCTACTCTGAAAAACACAATTAAATAGGTCTTTTTCCTTAAATTTAGTATAGACTAATTCAACACTATAAAAAATGAAAAATCAGTACACCTGGGCAGGTGTTCTTTTGCTTGCCTTACTATTATTTCCCAATCTTAATACTGCACAACGAAAAAGTAAATCCAATCAAGCAACAGTATCGTATTCCCAAGATTTGTACTCCAGTTTGGATTATCGTCTAATTGGACCTTTTCGTGGAGGCCGTTCAGCGGCGGTAACTGGAGTTCCTGGTGAACCTAACCTATTTTATTTTGGTGCTACGGGCGGTGGTGTGTGGAAAACCTTGGATGGAGGTCGTACGTGGAGCAATATTTCAGATGGCTATTTTGGAGGAAGTGTTGGAGCCGTTGAGGTAGCTAAAAGTGACCCTAATGTCATATATGTTGGCGGTGGTGAGAAAACCTTACGTGGTAATGTGTCCTCTGGTTATGGAGTGTGGAAGACCGAGGATGCTGGTAAAACTTGGCAAAAAGCCGGTCTGGAAAAAAGTAGGCATGTACCTAGGATTAGAGTACATCCTACAGATTACAATACGGTTTATGCCGCGGTTCTAGGTAATATATACAAGCCAACCCAAGATAGGGGCATATACAAAAGTACTGACGGTGGCAAAAACTGGAAACAGGTACTTTTTGTAAATAATCAAGCGGGAGCTGTTGATTTAACTTTTGATCCAAACAACCCAAGAATTTTATATGCCTCTACATGGCGAGCTAAAAGAACTCCGTACAGTTTAAGTAGTGGCGGGGAAGGTTCAGCGCTTTGGAAAAGTACGGATAGTGGTGAAACTTGGGCGGAAATCTCCAAAAATGAAGGTTTTCCAAAAGATACCCTAGGAATTATTGGCGTAACCGTATCACCTAAAAATAGTGATCGTGTATGGGCCATTGTGGAAAACAAGGATAAAGGGGGATTGTATCGATCGGATGATGGTGGTAAAAAATGGACACTAGTTAACAGTGAACGTAAATTGAGACAACGCGCATGGTACTATACCAGGGTATATGCAGATACAGAGGATGAAGATGTTGTGTATGTGCTCAATGTAAGATATCATAAGTCCACAGATGGCGGTAAAAGTTTTAATACG
>CBFIGW010000020.1:0-31982 GCA_965662155.1 Maribacter sp.
AATCAGTTAAATAAATAAGAACACCTCTACCATCTTTTGGGTTGGGTTTTCTTAAAATAAGACCTTTTTGCTCCATGCTTTTCAAAATTCTTGAAAGGCTAGTGGCTTCCATTCCCATTTTTGGACCTAGGGAAGTAGATGGTGTGCCTGTTTTTGGATCAATACTTAGTAATGTAAAACCAACAGCCATAGTAGAATCAAAATTCTTTGCTTCTTCATTATACATTCTTGCTACTGCTTGCCATGTAGCTCTCAACGCATAATCTATCGTTGCTTCTCTCATACTCCTTTAGTTGGTTCCCAAATATAAGAAAATTTATTATGCATGCATAATAAATTAGTTTAAATTTTAGATAATCGGGTGTCGCTAAAGTAATTTGGGTATTACCTTTTAAGTTTTGTTTTAGGTTGGTTCTATTTTTTACAAGTTTCTTTCTTAAGTAGATAGGTTAAAAAAATACTTGAACATAGTTTGCATTTTTTTTGAACTACTAATTACTTATTGCTAAAATCAATAACACCCAACTAAATATCATTTCTGAGCCTTAGTTGGGTGTTATAAATTAAAAGTATATTGTTTTATAAACTCTTAATGCTCATAAATATCATTATAAAGAGTCATGTATTTCTCTTTAATAATCTTCCTTTTCAATTTCATGGTAGGGGTAAGGTGTCCGCCTTCCATACTCCAAATATCTGGAGTAAGTCTAAATTGTTTTACTTTCTCCCATTTCGCAAATTTTTCATTTGCTTCGTTAATCTCTTGTTGGTAGCGTTCCAGAACTTTTTCATTCATTATTAAGTTAGCATTGTCAGTAACACTGATATTGTGTAAAGCAGCCCAATCTTTTAAGAATTCAAAATCTGGCTGAATCAATGCAGCAGGCATTTTTTCTCCTTCACCAACAACCATAATCTGTTCTATAAACCTTGATTGCTTAAAACGATTTTCTAAAAGCTGGGGTGCTACATATTTACCGCCCGAGGTTTTGAACATTTCTTTTTTACGATCGGTAATTTTTAAGAAACCATCGGAATCTATTTCACCTATATCTCCGGTATGAAAATATCCGTTTTTAAGCACTTCATCGGTTTTCTTTTCATCTTTATAATATCCCAACATTACATTAGGCCCTTTACAAAGTATTTCACCATCTTCGGCAATCTTTACTTCAACGTCTTTGATGACGCGACCTACACAGCCTATTTTCCATCCACCGCCTTCTTCTTGGTTCACAGAAATAACTGGAGAAGTTTCCGTTAGGCCATAACCTTCCATGACAGGAATACCTGCTGCGCCAAAAACACGGCTTAACCTTGGTTGCAAAGCGGCACTTCCGGATACCATGGTAGTAAGATTACCGCCAAGCCCTTCCTGCCATTTGCTAAAAATTAATTTACGCGCTAGGGCTAATCTTTTTTCATACCACCACCCATTTTTCCCGTAAGGTTCAAATTTCAGACCCAATTCTACCGCCCAGAAAAAGAGCTTTTTCTTTATACCGGTAAGTGAGCTACCTTTAGCAATTATGGAATCATATACCTTCTCCAATAGTCGAGGTACGACCGTCATCACATTTGGCTTCACCTCTTTTAGATTATCACTTATTTTATCCAATCCTTCGGCAAAATAGATTTCTATACTGCAGTATTGGTATAGATATAATATCATCCGTTCAAAAATATGACAGACAGGTAAGAAACTTAATGCACTGGCACCGGCCTTAAAAGGAACCCTAAGTTCGCTGGCAATTACATTGGATACAATATTGTTATGAGAAAGCATAACACCTTTAGGTCTACCCGTTGTACCGGATGTATATATCAAGGTTGCCAGTTGATCTGGTTCAACTGCAGCTTTCAATTTCTCCACTTCGTTTTGATTAGAATCATCTTTACCTAATTCAAGGATTTTTTCCCAACTTTCACAGTTTGATAAACTGTCATAGGAGTATATACCTTTTACATGCTTTAACTTATTTTTAATAGAGTTAACCTTTGTGAGTACTTCATCACATGAAACAAAACAATAGGATGCTTCTGAATGGTTAAGGACGTATTCATAGTCCTCTTCTGATATAGTTGGGTAAATAGGTACGGTTTGCGCACCCAACTGTAAAACCCCAATGTCAGTGATATTCCACTCCGATCTATTGGTCAATGAGATAATAGCAATCTTATCATTTGGCTTTACTCCCAATCGGAGTAGCCCTCTACTTATAGCATTGGCCTTTTCAATATATTCTTTAGTAGAAGTACTTACCCACTTGCCTTTATACTTGGTTGTGAGTGATTTTTCTAATGGATAGTTTTCCATTTGATAATATGGAAAATCAAATAAGCGGGTAACTTTTTGCATACTTAGTTTCTAATAAGAAATTGCAAAATAGTGAAAGAACATGGGATTCTAAAATGGCAATCTCAAATTAACCTTTAATTAATTAAGAATGTGATAAAACAAAGTATTTCGTTTGCTTCCACCGGAATGTTATTAATGGACAAATTTGATTTAAACGATTGGTAACCAGTGTATTTTAGTGTGCTAGGTTGTAATCCTGGATTTTATAAATTTAAATTGGCCGTTATGGTTAGATTCATGTTCACAGACATGAAACCATTTGCAATAGTTGTTTGTAGGTCCCCAAGGCCAATCTTTATCCACGGACAATAACCATTCATCATCTCTTTTTGCAAATTCTTTTAGGGTATTTTCACGTACTTGGGATAACTCATTTAGGTAAAAGTCATACGTATTACCTTTTATTTTGTTTCTAGCATTCTCGCCTAAACCAGATGCTGTAGTCCATTTTTTAGAATCTTCACTAGGCCAATCTCCCCAAATCTTATTTTCAAAAGTATGTATTTGATAAAAACGTTCAGTAGCAGCCAAATGCATTAGCATGGCACCAATACTATTTGCATTTTCATCCACAAGAAAATCTAAATCTGAAACACTCATGTCCTTTACGGGGGACAAGATTACCATACGCATCCAATTCATCATAGAAACCAAGGTTCCAATATGGGGCGTATAGCCTTCTTTAGGGCCAACTATATTTATATCGTTAGCTTGACTAGGTTTTAATGGTAGAATATCAGGTGCTCCATACATACCAGTAGCACTTAAAGTTCCTAATGCTAGCAATGATGAGTTTTTAATAAATCGTCTTCTATTGAATGGGTGTTCTAACTTTTTCATGGTCTAATTGTTTGACCATAAGTTAGTTATTTAAATTTAAAATCCATGCTCTTGCATTTGTAAAAGCTTCTAGCCATGGTGAGACTTCATCCTCGTTACTAGGATAATGTGCCCAGTTCCATGGAAAAGTAGAACGCTCAAAATGCGGCATAGTTACTAGATGACGACCTGTTTTATCGCACAGCATAGCGGTATTGTAATCACTGCCATTTGGATTTGCCGGATATTCTTCATAACCATATTTGGCCACAATATCATATGCTTTTTCTGGTTGAGGTAAACTAAATTTACCTTCCCCATGGGAAATCCAAACACCTAAAGTAGTTCCTGCCAATGTTGAGAGCATAACGGAATTGTTTTCCTGTATTTTTACAGAGGTGAAATTACTCTCGTGTTTATGTGAGTTGTTGTAGGTCATTTTGCCATGGTTCTCATGTTCCGGATTAATTAAATCCAGCTCCATAAACAGCTGACAACCATTACAAATACCTACAGATAAAGTATCGGGCCGTGCAAAAAAGTCTTTAATAATCTTATTTGCTTTTTCGTTGTATTTTATAGCTCCTGCCCAGCCCTTGGCACTTCCTAAAACATCTGAATTGGAGAAACCGCCTACAGCACCTAAAAATTGAATATCCTCTAAAGTTTCCCTTCCAGATATTAAATCGGTCATATGTACGTCCTTAACATCAAAACCGGCCAAATACATAGCATTGGCCATCTCTCGCTCCGAATTGCTTCCTTTTTCCCTTAAGATGGCCGCTTTTGGCCTTGTTCCAAGAAAACGAGGCAATTTGCCTGTAAATGTTTCAGGAAATGAGTATTGTAGCGGTTGATTTTTATAATTGTCATATCGATCTTTAGCAAGATTGTTAGCTGTTTGTTTAGCATCTAATAAATACGATGTTTTAAACCAAGTATCCCTTAAGGAATTAATATTGAGGCCTAATTCCATACCACCATTTTTAATGGTCAAAGTAGATTCTGAAGTTACCTTGCCTATTTTTTGTACAGCAATGCCCGCCTTGGCCAAACTATTTTCTATGCTATCATCTTTTGCTTGAAAAACGATACTGGCATTTTCAGCAAACAATAATTTTATGTTATCCTCCTCACTTAAGGAAGATAGATCTATTTGTGCCCCTAGATCAACATCGGCAAAACATAATTCCAACAATGTTGTAATTAATCCTCCAGACGCAACATCATGACCTGCAACTATTTGCCCCTCTTTGATCAAAGTTTGTATTTCGTTAAAAACCAGTTTAAAATAAGCATCATCTTTTATAGTAGGAGTTTCGTTACCGATACTATTTCTGATTTGCGAAAATGAAGAACCGCCTAATTTATAAGAGTCCTTAGTTAGGTTAATGTAGTAAATAGAACCACCATCTTTTTGTAGTACGGGTTCTACAACTTTGGTAATATCATTACAATTCCCTGCTGCAGAAATAACCACTGTTCCAGGTGCAATTACATCCCCGTCAGCATATTTCTGCTTCATGGAGAGCGAATCTTTTCCCGTTGGCACATTTATACCCAAGGCAATAGAAAAATCCGATACTGCTTGTACAGCGTCATAAAGACGAGCATCTTCTCCTTCATTTTTACAGGGCCACATCCAGTTTGCGGACAGTGATACAGACTTTAAACCATCTTTTAACGGTGCCCATATAATATTTGTGAGCGACTCTGCAATACTATTCTTACTACCAGCTACAGGATTTATTAAACCTGAGATAGGCGAGTGACCTATGCTGGTTGCGACACCTTCTTTACTTTTAAAATCCAAGGCCATTACACCGCAATTATTAAGAGGCAATTGTAATGGACCTGCACATTGTTGTTTGGCCACACGGCCACCAACGCATCTATCTACCTTATTGGTCAACCAATCTTTACACGCAACGGCTTCCAATTGTAAAACCTGATTTAAATAGTCATGAAAAAACTCTAACGAATAGGAAGCATCCTTGTAGTTTCTAGAAACTACGGTATCTGTCATAATCGTTTTTGGAGAACTACCGAACATATCTTCTAAATTAAGATCCATTGGTTTTTCTCCTGATGTTTTGGACTCAAATGTAAATTTATCATCACCAGTAACATCGCCTACATTATACATTGGGGAACGTTCCCTGTCCGCTATGCGTTTAAGATGTGCCATGTCCTTTTCTCCAATAACCAACCCCATACGTTCTTGAGACTCATTGCCTATAATTTCTTTGGCAGACAATGTAGGGTCACCTACCGGTAAAGCATCCAAATCAATTTTACCGCCTGTTTCCTCAACTAATTCTGAAAGACAATTAAGATGACCACCAGCACCATGATCGTGAATAGATACAATCTTATTTTCATCGCTCTCTACCATTCCTCGAATGGCGTTTGCGGCACGCTTTTGCATTTCTGGATTGGAACGTTGAATGGCGTTTAATTCTATGGCTGAACTAAATGCACCGGTGTCAGCACTGGAAACAGCAGCACCACCCATACCTATTCTATAATTATCTCCACCAAGAATAACTATTTTATCACCTTTTTTTGGTTCGTCCTTGAGTGCTTGTTCAACTTTGCCATATCCAATTCCCCCTGCCTGCATTATTACTTTGTCAAAACCCAGCCTTCTTCCATGTTCCTCATGTTCAAAAGTCAATACGGAACCTGTGATTAATGGCTGTCCAAATTTATTTCCAAAATCTGATGCACCGTTTGAGGCCTTGATTAGAATATCCATTGGAGTCTGGTATAGCCATTTGCGTTCTGCCATAGCGTTTTCCCAAGGTCGCTCATTTTCCAAACGTGATAAGGCGGTCATATAAACCGCAGTACCAGCAAGCGGTAATGAGCCTTTACCACCAGCCAATCGATCACGAATTTCACCACCAGAACCGGTTGCCGCACCGTTAAAAGGTTCAACTGTTGTTGGAAAATTATGGGTTTCCGCCTTAAGGGAGATTACAGAATCAAATTCTTTCTCCTCATAAAAGTCAGGCTTATCAGCACTTTTGGGAGCGAATTGAACAACTGTAGGTCCTTTTACAAAAGCGACATTATCCTTATAGGCAGAAATAATGTCATTAGGATTTTTTTGAGATGTCTTTTTTATCAGTTTAAATAATGAAGATGGCATTTCTTTTCCATCTATCACAAAAGTACCGTTGAAAATCTTATGACGACAATGCTCAGAATTTACTTGGCTAAATCCAAATACTTCCGAATCGGTTAATTTACGTCCAATTCTCTGAGACATCTTATTAAGATAATCTACTTCTTCTTCACTTAAAGCCAATCCTTCCTGAACATTATAAGAGGCAATATCCGTAATTTCTAAAACTGGTACCGGAGAAACATCAACTTGAAAAATATGTTGGTCAAGGCCTTCAAATTTTTGGGAAAGCATTGGATCATATTCAGAAAAACCCTGTGGCACTGCATTAAATTCCTCAATTCGTATTATACCTGAAACACCCATATTCTGGGTAATCTCTGTGGCATTTGTACTCCATGGTGTAACCATAGCAGCTCGTGGGCCAACAAAAAAGGCGTCTAGTGACGCCGCGTTTATTTTTGGTAGGTTGCCAAACAACCATGTTAATTTTATTTCGTCTGAATTGGAAATTTCTTGAGCAGTTTGGACAGCAAAAACCTTTTTTGCAATGTCCCCAAAGAAATGAATCATATCGGTGTTGTTCTTTTACAAGATGGAAAATGCAAATTTACAATTTTATGTACGAATTTATCGAATGGAGCTTAACACTTTTCAACCATAATTGTTGATAGCTTCCTATGGTATTTCTAAGCATGATTCGCTCATATTTATGTTTTATTCATACCGATAAACTTAAATTTTTTAAAAATAATATCCACTTATTTTGAATTTGATAAAAGTTGTGAGGATTATATAAATGACCAATGAAATTATGTATCTTTTAGTCGCTAATTCAACAAATACCAAAATGATTAAAAAAGCTCTTATTATCGTAATTGCCATCTGTTTTAATGGAATTTATTTCCTAAACGCTCAAAAAAAATATTCTAAAAAGCAGATAGAGAAATTAAAATCTGAATTGACCACTACAATAGAGGGGAACAAGAAGCAAGCACAAGTAATGGTGGATAAGATATTCAGTTTTGCTGAGCTAGGTTTTCAAGAAATAGAATCCTCAAAATACTTGACGGAAATTTTATCTAAAAATGGTTTTGAAATTGAACACTCCATTTCCGGTATCCCTACCGCATGGTTTGCTACATGGAGTAATGGAGACGGACCTGTAATTGCTTTGGGTAGTGATGTGGATTGTATTCCAAAAGCCTCCCAATATCCGGGAGTAGCATATCATAAACCAATTGTTGATGGCGCACCCGGTCATGGTGAAGGTCATAACTCAGGTATACCCCTGAATATTTTGTCTGCTTTGGCCGTAAAAGAAGTGATGGAAAAGGAAAATATAGGAGGCACATTGGTAATATGGCCTGGTATAGCTGAAGAATTAGTTGCTGCCAAAGCATGGTATGTACGCGATGGACTTTTTGACGATATAGACATGTGCATATTCACTCATGTTAGTAATAACCTTAGTGTTTCTTATGGGCCTACGCGTGGAACAGGTCTAATTTCTGTAGAATATGCTTTTGAAGGGGAAGCGGCACATTCCGCTGGTTCACCATGGCGAGGAAGAAGTGCATTGGATGCTGCCGAATTAATGAATATTGCATGGAACTATAAACGTGAGCATTTACATCCTTTAAAAAGGAGTCATTCTATTTTTACCGATGCTGGTGACCAACCTAATGTGGTACCATCAAAAGCGGCCATTTGGTTTTATTTTAGGGACATTAAGTATGAGGGAATAATGGAAATGTATGATATAGCAAATGATATGGCCAAAGGTGCTGCGCTCATGACCGGAACAACAATGACCTCCAAAGTATTGGGAACAGCATGGCCAAGACATTACAATAAAGTAATTGCAGAAACTATGTATGAAAACATAAAGCAAGTTGGGCTTCCTTCTTGGTCAGATGCTGATCAAACATTGGCCAAAGCCGTACAAGCGGAGGTAGAGTCAAATAAAATAGAAGGATTGCCTACAGAACTATCGCCTTTGGGTCTTCCTGTAGAAGAACCTGTTAGTGGTGGTTCTGATGATATTGGGGATATTTCTTGGAAGGTGCCTACGGTTACCATGCGTTTTCCATCCAATATTCCTGGATTACAAGGGCATCACTGGAGTAATGCAATTGCCATGGCTACTCCAATTGCACATAAAGGTGTAGTGGCGGGTGCGAAAGCAGAAGCCATGACTATTCTTGATTTTTTGGTGAAACCGGAATTATTGGAGGGAGCATGGGATTACTTTAATAATGTGCAGTCCAAAGAAACTACGTATAAACCAATGATAGCCGAGGACGATTTACCACCTACCTATTTAAACACGGACAAACAGGGCCAGTTCAGATCACAATTAGAGGCTTTTTATTATGATGAGGATAAATATGATACTTATTTAGAACAGTTAGGTGTAGAGTATCCCACAATCAAAAAATAACTTAATTAGATAAAGTATAATTTATAAAGAATTACAAAGGGTTTAAACACAACTTTTTGTAATTCTTTTTTTAGTATGATTTCCAAACTGATGTAAGTATATTTGATTTTTATTGAATATTTTAAAATGAGGTAAGCGGAAAATCTATGAAAGCAGATGAAAAATTAACGGCGCTGATTTATTGTATGGAAACCATTGGAGATAAATGGAAACCTATACTGCTTTACAGTATTTCTACAGGTACAAATCGATTTAATATGTTGTATAAACATATAGATGGAATCACCAAGCAAATGCTTAGCAAGCAACTAAAACAGTTGGAAAAATCTGGATTAATAGAGCGTACCGTTTATAATGAGGTTCCGCCAAGGGTTGTATATACATTAACAGCTAAGGGAAAATCTTTGACTCCCGTAATACAGGCCATGCAACGTTGGGGTAAGAAAAAACCAGAACCAGTGGCAAAAGTCAAAAAAGAGGATACCCAACAACTTCCATTATTCGGGTAATATTACTGCTAAGCCTTTTTATCCAGTAAAGCCATGTAAAATCCGTCAAAGCCGCTTTTAGATGCGTATATCTTCTTTTCTTTTACCAAAGTGAAGTCTTTACCTTCTTCAGAAGCAAGAAATGAAGTTACTTGATTGGTATTTTCTTGCGGAAGAATAGAACATGTTGCATAAACCATTTTACCTCCTGGTTTTACAATTTTGCTATAGCTTCTAATAATATCATGCTGTGTCTTTGTGATTTTTTCAAGGAATTCTGGCTGCATTTTCCATTTGCTATCCGGATTTCTTCTCAAAACACCAAGGCCGGTGCATGGGGCATCTATTAAAACCCTATCTGCGCTACCATAAAGTTTTTTGTAAACCTTGGTAGAATCTATTTCACGGGTTTCAATATTATGGGCACCATTTCTTCTGGCACGTCTTTTTAATTCTTTTAATTTACTACCGTAAATATCCATGGCAATTAATTGACCTTTATTTTCCATTAAAGCCGCCAAATGAAGGGATTTTCCTCCAGCACCCGCACAGGTGTCCACAACACGTTGTCCAGGTTCAACATCTAACATTTCTGCTACCAATTGGGAAGAAGCATCCTGAACTTCAAACATCCCCTTTTTAAAGCACTCCGTTACAAAAACGTTGGCCCTTTCTGGTAATTTTAATGCTACCGGGTATCCTTTGATAGGGTCCGTTACAATGCCTTCGTCCAGTAAAGCCTTTCTTAATTTTTCTTTAGTAGTTTTTAAGGTGTTGGTTCTTAAAATAACATCCGCAGGCTCATTAAGCTTTGCCATTTCCGCATCCCATAACCTTTCTCCCAATGCTTTTAAGCAAAGTACATCTATCCAGTCAGGAATCGACTCCCTATACTTTCTTATTTTGGAAAGCTCATCAAACCTTCCTTTGATACGTCTTTCCGGGGTAGGTTCTATCTGTTTCCAATCTGGTAATTGTATCCCTTTTAGAACGGCCCAAACGGCCCACATTCTAAATAAATCAGGTCGGCTATAAGGAGCTTTTACTTCCGCAATCTCCTCGTACAACCTTTTATAACGGACCATTTCATACGTGGTTTCAGCTATAAAACCACGGTCACGTGCGCCCCATCGTTTATCAAACTTTAGTACTTTCTGTACTACTTTATCAGCATATTCCTTTTCATTAAATATCAAATTCAAGGCATCTATTACTGCAAAAACTAAGTTTCTATGCAATCTCATTTCAAAAAATTAAGGCTACAAAGGTATTGTTTTAGAAGTGAATGGCTTTATTTTTGAGAAACTTTGTACCCATGCGATATACCCTTACATTTTTATTTACCATTTTAGTCCTTTCCTGTTCGGAAACTCAAATCCGAGCGCCTTTTCAATCTGTTGAAATAAAGCCGCTGTTTCAAGATTCTGTTAGCGTAAGGGCGATTGAACTAATGGGAAATACCCTTGCTTTTGCAGGTAGTAAAGGTGTTTTTGGGTCCATTGATATAGTAACTGGAAAAGTTAGGACCAATATACAACAACATGGTTCATTAGTACCAGAATTCAGGGCTGTAGCACATACTGCCACAGATTTTTTTATGCTTTCTGTTGCTAATCCTGCTTTATTGTATAAAACTGGAGAAGATGGTAAAATGGACTTGGTATATAAAGAAGAGGGGGAAGGTGTTTTTTACGATGCCATGACATTTTGGAACAATAGGGAGGGTATTGCTATCGGAGATTCTAGAAATGGTTGTTTGTCCGTAATTATTACTCGTGATGGTGGGCATCATTGGTCTAAGATGGCTTGTAACGAATTGCCAGAGGGAATTGAAGGAGAAGGTGCATTTGCCGCGAGTAACTCCAATATAGTGGTTAAAGGAGACATGGCATGGATAGCAACTACTAAAAGAATACTTATTACGGTTGACAAAGGGAATACTTGGAATTCTATAAAAAGTCCGTTGTTATCCAAAGAACCCACGCAAGGAATATACTCCATGGATTTTTATGATGACAAAATTGGGGTTGTGATTGGTGGAGATTACACTAAGCCTGCTTTGAACACGAGTAACAAGGCCATCACCAACGATGGTGGTAAGACATGGCAGTTAATGGCTGATGGTAATTTACCCGGTTATAAAAGTTGTATTCAGTTTATCCCTAATAGTAATGGAAAAGAGATAGTGGCTGTTGGATTTACGGGTATTGCATACTCCAGTGATCAGGGAGAAACATGGAAAAACATTTCTGAAGAATCATTTTACACGATTCGTTTTAAAAATGATTCAATAGCCTATGCTGCGGGTAAAAATAGGATTGCACAGTTAAACTTCAAATAAAGAGGCAATCCATTAAGAAAATTAAAACTGTTATTTTGCAAAAGGTCAACGCTAGCGATTGCCTTTCTTCTGGCGATATTGTTTTATTAGTTGGCGCTTAAAATCTTCTTCAGTACGCATTAATAATAAGGTTTTTTTGGCTGAAATGACTTTACTGATATCTAGTAGAAATGCCTTGTCTAGCTCTTCTTCTTCCTCTTCTATTTGTATTAAACGAACCAACAGTTGTTCTGCTTGCTTTTCCGATAAAGTATTGGCGTCTTTAATTTTATCCCTTACCTCGGTATGTTCTTTTTTTCTTAAAGAATACCTTTTTCCCTCATATGAATTATAAACCGGCCAAAATTCTTGGGCTTCTTTACTGCTTAAATCAAGATGCTCTGTTATATATGCCACTTTTAATGATTTAATTTTTTCCCAGTTTGGCTTTTGGGAAAATGTTGCTGTAGCAAATAATATAAATATGGGTACTAGTAATTTTTTCATATTAATCTAAATTTAATTCCTCTAGATGTTCAATATTTTCTTGTAGGTAATCCTCAATGTCGTCATTGTTCATATGGGTATCTAGAATATCGTTTATCTCCAATTGACCTACCGGTAAAACCTCTACTAATTCATATGTAGACATATCTAAATCGTTTGAATCGAAATACGCTTCAATTTCTGAATTGGCCAAATCCATAAAACTCACCTCTTTTGTAGTGTTAAATTGCTGGCCAATAACAAATATGAAAAGCGCAGCTACTGCTGCTGCAACAGCGTAATAACGCTTGTATGAACGTAATGGAACAACCTTGCCTTCATCTTTTAATTTATCGTTTAGTTTATCTTGAAGGGTATTAAAATAATTGTCAGGAACACTAAAACCATCACTTTTGGGAATTATGGATTCCTCTTTGTGAAGTTTCTCCATTAATTTTTCCTCAAAACTGTCAAAATAGTTTTGTGGAGTTTTAAATGGGTTTTTATTTGTGTTCTTTTTCATTGTATAAGTATGACTGTCAAAACTTTAAATGGTTTAATCTTCTTTTAAATAACTTTCAACTTTTTTAACCGCGAGATGGTAGGAAGCTTTTAATCCTCCAACAGATGTTTCTAGTATATCGGAAATCTCCTCATATTTCAATTCTTCAAAATACTTCATGTTAAAAACCAATTTTTGCTTTTCAGGTAATGTGGCAATTGCTTTTTGAAGCTTTATTTGAATTTCATCACCATCAAAATATACATCTGACTCTAAATTTTCTATCATCCTATCATTTAGTTCATCAGATTTCAAAATGGTTTTCTTGGATTTTTGCTTTAAAAAACTAAGCGCTTCATTTGTGGCGATGCGGTACATCCAAGAGAACAATTTACTTTCACCTTTAAAACCATCGATATTGCGATATACTTTTATAAATGTATTCTGTAACACATCATCCGCATCATCATGGTTCAAGACTATTCTACGAATATGCCAGTACAATCTTTCTTTATAGGTACTAACAAGTACCTCAAAAGCACTGGACTGAGTGTTTTTCGCTTTTAAATTCTGTACTAATGTTTCTTCGGCAATCAACCGTGATGTGTTTGTGTTTAAGTTGGACTATGAAGTTACAAAAAGGTTTAACACCGAAACAATCATAGTATTAAATGAATAGTGAACAGCTTGATTCTTACTTAATTCCGAAATAATTTAATACCCACCTAAGCTAAGGTTTGCATTGCCACCAATTTCTTATAAGTACCGTTTTTCTCTAACAGCTCAACATGTGTACCCTGTTCTACAATTTCACCTTGGTGAAGTACCACAATGGTATCTGCGTTTTGAATAGTGGAAAGTCTATGGGCAATTACAATAGAGGTTCTGTTTTGCATCATTTTTTCCAAGGCATCTTGTACAAGTCGTTCACTTTCGGTGTCCAATGCCGAGGTTGCCTCATCAAGTATCATGATCGGCGGATTTTTTAATACAGCTCTTGAAATTGAAAGACGTTGTTTTTGTCCTCCACTTAATTTATTGCCACTATCACCTATATTGGTATCATAGCCATTTGGCAACTCCATAATAAAATCATGTGCATTTGCAATTTTGGCAGCAGCTATAATATCTTCTTCGGTAGCATTTTCTTTTCCTAGACCTATATTGTTTTTAACAGTGTCATTAAATAAGATGGAGTCCTGGGTAACTAAGCCCAATAAACCACGAAGCGAATTTTTGCTAAGATTTTTAATATTAATACCGTCAATGCTGATTTCTCCCTCGTTAACATCATAGAATCTGGTCACAAGATTCGCAATCGTGCTTTTACCGCTACCGGATTGCCCAACCAAAGCAACAGTTTTACCTTTTTCAACGGTTAGGTTGAAATTTTTTAAAACATAGTCATTTTCATATTTAAAGGAGATGTTGTTTATATATAAGGATTGGTCGAAGGTCTCTTGATGAATAGGATTATCAATTTCAGTAATTGGATTTTCTGTTTCAAGTATTTCCAATACTCGTTCGGCGGCTGCATTTCCTTTTTTAACCCCATAAGAAGCTTTGCTTATGGCTTTTGCAGGAGTTAATATTTGATAAGCCAAGCCCATGTAAGTTATAAAAAGTCCTGCTTCTAGGGTTTTTTCTACTAAGACCATTTTACCACCATACCATAGAATAACTCCAATAGCGGCAATCCCAAAAAATTCACTGGTTGGAGATGCTAGATTTTGTCTGTTAAGTAGACTATTGGAAAATCTATAAAAGCGCTCCGTTGAATTTTTAAAGGTTTGATAAAATTTTGATTCCGCATTAAAGGCCTTAATTACTCTTAGGCCACTTAGAGTTTCTTCTAGTATGGATAAAAACTCTCCTTGTTCTTTCTGTACTTTGTCTGATTTTCTTTTTAGGGACTTTCCTATCAATGAAATAAGGTAACCGGATAACGGGAGAAAAATAAATACGAAAACCGTTAACTTGGCACTAATGGTCAGCATTGCCAAAATTGTAAATAGCAAAGTAAGCGGTTCCCTAACGACTAATTCTAAAATAGAAAGAAATGAATGTTGTATTTCTAATACATCCGAAGTTATTCTTGCAATAGTATCACCTTTTCTTTTTTCTGAAAAATAAGATATTGGTAGACCAATAGTTTTGGTGTATAATTCATTCCTCAAATCCTTAAGAACCCCATTACGTAGATAGGTAATAAAATACATAGCCAAGTAACCAAAAAGGTTTTTTAAAAAGAACATGCTTATTACTAGAATTACCATAAATAACAGCGCTTGTCCTTCTCCTTCATTTGCTTTGGTAGTCACAAAAAAATTAAGGTAATTTAAAACGTATTCTTTGGCTTGGGTAATGCCCATCCATTCTGGCGCAACGGTTACCCTCTCCGTTTTATTGAATAAAACGGTAAGCATAGGAAATAACGACACCATTGCCAATGTTGCAAAAAGCGCATAAAAAATATTAGCGATGATATTTAGTATTGCATAAACCTTATAAGGTTTTGCAAACCGAAGAATCTTTTTAAAATAGTTCATTAACCTAAATTAAGCTCGCTCAGAATGCTTTTGATTTTGGCATCTAACTTAACTGAAACAGCTTTGTAGTCTTCCGCTTTTTCAAGAATAGTGTTTGTACTTATATAAAACTTTACTTTAGGTTCTGTACCACTTGGTCTTGCGGCAATTCTAGTGCCATCTTCGGTTTCGTAAATCAGGACGTTTGATTTTGGAATGTCGATAACCTTTTCCTCTCCCGTTAATACATTTTTAGCTATTGAAGTATTATAGTCCTCTATCCATTTTACCTTGGAACCGGCAACAGAATCCACAGGGTTTTCTTTAAAATCTTTAAGCATCTGTTTTATTTCTTCTGCTCCGCTAATTCCTTTTTTAGTGATCGACACAAGGTGTTCTTTATAAAAACCGTAATCAACATAACATTGTATTAGGTCTTTATAAAATGAACTTCCGTTGGCTTTGGCCTGACTTGCGATTTCGCATGCCAATAGGGTAGAGGTAACCGCATCCTTATCACGAACAAAGTCGCCCACCATATAACCAAAACTTTCTTCTCCACCTCCAATAAAATCGGACTGTGGAAAATCTTTTATCATCTTACCGATCCATTTAAAACCTGTCAACGCTGTTTTAAATTCTACACCATACGCTTTCGCCATTGCTTCCATCATTGGTGTTGAAACTATAGTAGTTGCAATAAATTCATTTCCTTGGAAGCCTTTTTCTTTTCTTTTATCCAAAAGGAACTTGGTCATTAACACCATCGCTTGGTTACCGTTCACAATTTCCATATCGCCATCGAGATTACGAACGGCAATACCTAAACGGTCGCTATCAGGGTCAGTGCCCACTACCATATCCGCGCCTATTTCCTCAGCTTTTTTCACTGCCATTGATAACGCCTCGGACTCTTCTGGGTTAGGTGATTTTACGGTAGGGAAATCTCCATTTGGCACCGCCTGTTCTTCTATAATGGTTACATTTTTATAACCGGCTCTTTTTAAAACCTCTGGAATGGCTGTGATAGATGTACCGTGCAATGAAGTGAATACAATTTTAAAATCATCCTTGCCAGCAGCATTAAAATTACCGTTTGCTACCGATTCCTCTATAAATGCCTCATCAACCTCCTTATCTATGGTCTGGATTAAGCTATTGTTGGCATCAAATTTTATATCCTCAAAACTAAGTGCATTTATTGTCGAAATAATCTCACCATCTTGCGGAGGCACAATTTGTCCACCATCTGTCCAATATACCTTATAACCATTATACTCTGGTGGATTATGGGAGGCGGTTAAAACAATTCCTGCGTGGCAGTTCAAGTGTCTTACAGCAAATGAAAGCTCTGGTGTAGTACGTAATTCCGAGAAAAGAAATACTTTGATTCCGTTTGCAGAAAAAACTTCTGCTACCGTTCTTGCTAGGGTATCGCTATTATGTCGACAATCAAAGGCAATTACAACTTTAATATCTTCCCCTTTGTAAACTTTGTTGAGGTAGTTGCTTAAACCTTGGGTGCTTTTGCCTAAGGTATATTTATTTATCCTGTTAGTGCCAACACCCATAACACCTCGCATACCACCGGTACCAAATTCCATATTTTTATAGAATCGGTCTTTTAATTCTTCCGGGTCGTTTTCTATTAATTGTTGAATTTCATTTTTTACATTGGTATCAAAAAAATCGGTCAACCAACTTTTGGCGGTATCAAGGACATTATCCATAAATTATAATTTTGTTCGTACTTAAATTTACAAAGAATATTGTTTTTCTTCTTTATTGGTATTTAATTCTTCTGCTATTTTATATCGAAGATCATTTTTTCTATTTCTAATCAAAATTTCACCTATAAAACCAGCTAAAAATAATTGGGTACCTATTATCATTGCTGTTAACGATAAGTAAAATTGGGGTCTTTGGGTAATTAGCCTACCATAAGGGTTTATGAACAACTTATCTATTCCTAAATAAATGGCGAATGCAAAGCCAATGGTAAACATTAAAACGCCTAAGGCTCCAAATAAGTGCATTGGGCGTTTACCAAATTTAGAAACAAACCATATGGTTATTAAATCTAAAAAACCATTGATAAAACGTTCCATCCCAAATTTGGTATTTCCATATTTACGCGCTTGGTGTTTTACTATTTTCTCGCCTATAGCACTAAAACCTGCATTTTTTGCCAATACTGGTATGTATCTATGCATCTCTCCCGAGACTTCTATATTTTTAACAACTGTTTTATTGTAAGCTTTTAATCCACAATTAAAATCATGCAGCTTAACACCTGAGGTTCTTTTTGCGGCCCAGTTAAATAATTTTGATGGTGTATTTTTAAATATGATGGAATCGTAGCGTTTTTTCTTCCAACCAGACACCAAATCATAGCCTTCTTCTGTTATAAGTCTATATAATTCTGGAATTTCTTCTGGATTGTCCTGTAGGTCAGCATCCATGGTAATAACAACATCTCCCTCTACAGCTTTGAAACCGGCATGTAATGCTTGGGATTTACCAAAATTTTTAAGGAAACGAATACCTTTTACATTTGGATTTTTTTCTGATAGATTTTTGATAACTGTCCAAGAAGCGTCCGTGGAGCCGTCGTCTACAAACAAAATCTCATATAAAAATTGATTGGATTGCATCACGGATACAATCCAATCATGTAGCTCTAAGAGCGATTCTTCTTCGTTTAGTAATGGAATTACAATGGATAGTTGCATTTGTTACTTAAGGTATTCTTCACCAAAAGTACAAATTACTAAAGTATCAATATGCAGCTTCTTGTTTTTTCATAGCCAATCCTGTAATTAATCCAACCACCAAACCAATAACAATATTGATTATAAGTATAACAGGATAGGAAATCCATGCAAATTTCTTTTGCATTTCTATACCTTGATCAATCTGTTCTGCGGTAAGGTTTGGATTTTGTTCCATAGCCGTTACTTTACCTATCTCATACATTTTGTCCATATATCCAGGCTCCAGAACATTGGTTAGTGTAAAAAACCAAATCAATCCTATGATACCGGCAATTAAAGCAACGCCAGCACCAACTTTTAACGCTTCGGAAACATTTAAAAGCCCGCCATTTGCTTTTTTAAATTGCAGTATACCCAATACTATACCAATGGCCAGAATAATAGTTTGTGTAATTTGAATTGCGGCACCCTGCTCATAGTGCATGTCCATTACAAAAAGCATTATTGCGAATACGACGCCGACAACACCTGTAAGAAGGCCAAAATTCAAGGCAAATTTTCCAGTTTTCGGTTTATTTTCTTCCATAATTAATAGTGTTTTTAAGTTGATTATTGGATAAGTGTCATTTTCAATAAAAATGTTACATAAATTACGACAAATAATTTTTATTATTTTTGCCATTATAGATTGCCAGTTTATTTTAATTAATTAAATTTGCAGCCTTAAAATGAGTGCCCGTCGGAATGGGTGCAATAAAAATTTTAAAATGAAAAAAGGAATACACCCAGAAAATTATAGATTAGTTGCCTTTAAGGACATGTCCAATGAAGAGGTTTTTTTAACGAAATCTACTGCAGATACTAAAGAGACCTTAGAGGTTGATGGCGTTGAATACCCATTGGTAAAATTAGAGATTTCAAGAACTTCTCACCCGTTCTACACTGGTAAGGCCAAGTTCTTGGATACCGCAGGACGTATTGATAAATTTAAGAACAAGTACAAGAAATTCTCTAAGCCTACTACTGAGAAAGAGGAGGAATAGTAATTTTCTTTACAATAAATATGACACCTTCGAATTCTCGAGGGTGTTTTTTTTTAACTATATCCCAGTTTTCGTCACTTGGTCAGTATTAATACCATAGAAACCCTAGATTGGTTAATTTTGACAAAATTAAAAATTCATGAATTATATTCTTTTTGATGGACCGGTAAGGGAGAACCTGCTGCCTTTTACTTTTACCAGGCCAGTTGCCGAAATAAGGGTTGGCATTATGACCATAAAGGAAAAGTGGGAAGCTTATCTAAAAATAGATACTTCATGCCTAACCGAGGATTATTTAGCTGAGAAATTTCCAGTAAACATTACTAAGAATAATCTAATGATCAATGGTTCTGTTTTACCAAGCCAGGATCTAGTAGCGCAAATAAAAAGTCTTTCGAGTAATGAGGTGCTATGTAAAGATGATTTGATAATCGCCTATTGGAGTGAGACTGCGGAAAAAAATGAAAATGTTTCTTCTTTTATCCGATTAGATTATAGAGGAGAAATATTTCAGATAAGCTATACTTGGGATATTTTCTCTAAAAATGGAGAAGCGTTACAGGCAGATTTTGATTTCCTAACAAACGGAAGAAAAAGTCAACCAATTTCTAGTACCAATAGTGTAATCCACCCAGAACGTATTTTTTTAGAAGAAGGTGCTAAGGTAGAGTATAGTATTTTAAATGCTACGGAGGGGCCTATTTATATTGGCAAGAACGCTGAAATTTGGGAAGGTAGCTTAATACGGGGCGGTTTGGCCTTATGTGACAATGCTATTATAAAAATGGGTGGCAAGCTCTATGGACCAACCACTATAGGACCTTATTCAAAAGTATGTGGTGAAGTAAGCAACTCGGTTATTTTTGGATATAGTAGTAAAGGACATGAAGGGTATTTGGGTAATGCCGTATTAGGGGAGTGGTGTAATATAGGAGCAGATTCCAATAATTCTAATTTAAAAAACAACTATGCCAAGGTAAGGTTGTGGAATTATGCAACTGAAAAGTTTGAACAAACAGGCCTTCAATTTTGCGGTTTAATGATGGGAGACCATAGTAAAACAGCAATAAACACGATGTTTAATACAGGTACGGTAATTGGTGTTAACTCAAATATTTATGTACCAGGGTTTCCTAGAAACTTTGTGCCGAGTTTTAGTTGGGGCGGGGCATCGGGCTTCACCACCTATATGCCTAAAAAGGCATTTGAGGCTGCAAAAGTAATGATGGCTAGAAGACATGTAGAATTTAATGATGTAGAAGCCAGTATTTTAAACCATGTTTTTGAGTTAACCAAGAAATGGCGTAAATATTAAAGTATCTCTTAAGATAGAAACGGATCATATGAAAAAGAAAGTGGCATTTTACACATTGGGCTGCAAACTTAATTTTTCCGAAACATCAACCATAGCTAGAGGTTTTGTAGATGAGGGCTTTCGGCGTGTGGATTTCTCCGAGAAAGCGGATATGTATGTTATCAATACATGTTCTGTGACAGATAATGCGGATAAAAAATTCAAGACCATTGTAAGACAAGCTCAAAAAGGAAATCCCAAAGCTTTTATTGCCGCTGTTGGATGCTATGCCCAATTAAAGCCAGAAGAATTGGCAGCTGTTGAAGGTGTGGATTTGGTATTGGGAGCCACCGAAAAATTTAAGATAACCGATTATATCAATGACCTTTCTAAAAATGATTTTGGCGAGGTACATTCATGCGAGATTTCAGATGCGGATTTTTATGTTGGAAGTTATGCCATTGGTGACCGAACTAGGGCTTTTTTAAAGGTACAAGATGGTTGTGATTATAAATGCACCTATTGCACTATACCATTGGCAAGAGGTATTTCTAGGAGCGATACTTTAAATAATGTTTTACAAAATGCCTCTGAAATATCTGCCAAGGGAATTAAGGAAATAGTACTTACGGGAGTAAATATTGGCGATTATGGCAAGGGAGAATTTGGAAATAAAAGGCATGAACATACATTTTTAGATCTGGTTAAGGCATTGGATAGGGTAGAAGGTATAGAACGACTTCGTATATCCTCAATTGAGCCTAACTTACTCAAGAACGAAACTATTGATTTTGTGGCGAAAAGTAAATCTTTTGTACCTCATTTTCATATTCCCTTGCAAAGTGGAAGCGATAACATTCTTAAACGAATGAAAAGACGTTATTTAACTGCTTTATATACTGAGAGGATTTCACAAATCAGGTCAACCATGCCCCATTGTTGTATTGGTGTGGACGTTATAGTTGGTTTTCCTGGGGAGACCGATGAGGATTTTCTAGAAACATATCATTATTTAAATAACCTTGATATATCGTATCTGCATGTATTTACGTATTCCGAACGTGATAATACCTTAGCAGCTAGTATGGAAGGTGTTGTACCTAAGAATGTAAGAAATAAGCGAAGTAAAATGCTTAGAGGCTTATCGGTTAAAAAGCGAAGAGCGTTTTATGAGAGTCAATTAGGTGCGGAATTAAAAGTCTTGTTCGAAAACGAGAACAAAGAAGGATATATTCAAGGCTTTACTGAAAATTATGTAAGGGTGAAAACGCCTTGGAACCCTGGATTGGTAAATACCTTGCACGATATAAGGTTAAAGGAAATTAGTGATGATGGTTTGGTAACTATAGAATTTATACAAGAGCGTATAACCGCATAAAAAAAGCCTCTTGAAAAAGAGGCTTTTTTATTAGATTCGTATACCAACGGGCAACATTTCTTTGTATTGTCTGTTCTTCCGCAAGAACCCGGCTATTTGTGGGCTCGTAGGTACAACACGTAAATTTTTCTCCTGAATGTGATTAAGTACAGCTTTAATGAAATTTTCTTTAAAGCCATCTTCCGTAATTGCTTC
The DNA here is from genome assembly GCA_965662155.1 of Maribacter sp. Taxonomy (GTDB): domain Bacteria; phylum Bacteroidota; class Bacteroidia; order Flavobacteriales; family Flavobacteriaceae; genus Maribacter. The sequence continues at coordinate 21,700 of CBFIGW010000020.1, forward strand.
AGGAACAACTAATTTAGTTAAAAACACTTTTCTTTCTTGCGAAGAGTATTCAATTTTTGCCAAATGGTTGTCTACATTTGCTTCAAATTGACGCAAGAAAGCATTGTCCTTAATAATAACATTGTTCATATAGATGATTTTTAGTATTGGTTTTAGACAAAAAAATTACGATGTTCTCATATCGTAATTAGTCAACTCAATCGCTTGTTGTTATTAATTTTATAATAAAAAAACAAGCTATGTTCAAAAGTAATGAAAAATTACCTAAATTCCTATTATTTATAGTGTTCAATGTATATGGACAGCAGTAAAACCCAAGTTTACTTTATGCCAGGAATGGCAGCTCACAGCAGTATTTTCGAGTATATAGACCTTCCTAAGGATAAGTTTGAATGTCATTATCTTGAATGGTCGATTCCTTTTAAAGAGCAGAGCTTACCAGATTATGCGCTAAAGATGTGTGGCGAAATAACACATAAAAACCCAGTTCTTGTTGGTGTTTCTTTTGGTGGTATTCTTGTACAGGAAATGGCCAAAATAATTTCAGTTTCTAAAATAATACTAATATCCAGTGTAAAGCTTACATCGGAACTACCTAAAAGAATGTTATTTGCCCGTTATACAAGCGCACATAAGTTATTGCCTACAGGTTTGGTGAACAATATGGAATTATTGGGTAAATATGCTTTTGGGGAAACCGTGACCAAACGATTGGATTTATACAAAAAGTATTTATCTATAAGGGATACCGTTTATATAGATTGGTGTATAGATAAAATGGTGAATTGGAAGCAGAACGAGTACCCCAAAAATTTAGTGCACATTCAAGGGGACAAGGATTCCGTTTTTCCTATTGATAATATTACTAATTGCATAAAAGTCAAGAATGGAACACATACCATGATAATTCATAGGGCAAAATGGTTTAATGAGCACTTACCAACAATTATTTTGGAATAAGTCTGTTCTATTGATACCTTTGGTTGTAACTTAATTACTTTTTAATATGAAGATTTTAAAAAATATACTGATGCTTTTGGGTGTTTTCTTTGTGGTAGGCACCTTAATTTTTGCAGTAAATGGAAAAGATGTAAAAACTACTATTTCACCAGTTGTAAATGATAGTATCAATAAAAATGTGGCTCCTGAATATCGTATATCTTCTATTGATATCCCTAGTGATTTAAATTTCGCGGGAGAGGTGGTGCCACAAGAAGATCCAGAAATTATGGAACGCGTTGATCGTGAATTCCTAGTGAATACATATTGGCAGTCAAATGCTTTATTGTTAATGAAGCGTGCGCACAAATATTTCCCTGTAATTGAACCTATTTTGGCTAAAAATGGGATTCCAGATGATTTTAAATATCTAGCAGTTGCTGAAAGTGGTTTAACCAATGTAGTTTCACCTGCGGGAGCAACTGGTTTTTGGCAGATTATGAAAGCTACGGGCAGAGAGTATGGTTTAGAGGTAAATGCTAATGTAGACGAACGCTATCATTTAGAAAAATCTACCGAAGTTGCCTGTAAGTACTTGAACAGGTGGAAAGAACGTTATGGTAGTTGGGCTTTAACTGCTGCTGCTTATAACGCAGGTCCAGGGGCAATAAATAAATATATGAATAACCAAAAAGTTGATAATTATTGGGATTTATTGCTGGGTCAAGAAACTGGTAGATATGTTTTTAGAATTATGGCCATCAAGGAAATATTATCTAACCCGGAAAAGTATGGGTTTCAAATAGACAAGGAAGACCTATATTCTGCAATACCAACTTTTACCGTTGAAATAGACGAACCGGTAACCAATTTTGCGGATTTTGCCAAGGAATACGAGATTACCTACAAAGTTCTAAAGCGTCATAATCCATGGCTTAGGGAACTACATTTAAATAACAGCTCTAGAAAAAAATATACTTTAGAGATACCTAATAAAGGTTACTATTTAGAAACAAAATAGTCTTATATTTTTTTCATTTGCTGCTGCATCATTTTTATTTGTTCGGTCAGCATATTGTTTTTGTCAAGCTTCTTTGCCTCTTTCAATAGCATGGTAGCTTCCCTTTTACGTCTTTTTTGCATGGCTATACCAGCTAAACTAAGTTTGGCCATTGCAACGTCATAATCCATGGTTAAACCTAATTTCAATGCTTTTTTGAAATATTTTTCAGCTTGAGTTAAATTGGTTTGGGAGAAAATTATACCATGTAAATAGTTGTAATATCCTTCTTGTTTTGTGGTAAGCGCAGATTTTGGATTTTTAATTTTTGTCAACCAATTTTGGGTTCCCGCCAAATCTTGCTTACGCATTCTTAAAAAAGCCAAGAGAATAATCTCGTTTCTGAAGTAAAGGAAAATGAAAATGGAGGCAAGTAAAATAAGAAAAATACCATTTCCTATGTTACCCTCAATAAATTGATAAATGGCGTAGGCTATAATTAAACCTGCAATAACAAGTTTTATATTTTTATTGAACATGGTACTTTGTTTTAATAAGGTTTCTTAAAAGTTCTTTACAAGAAAATTATTTTGTCTAAAACATTATAAATAACTTTGTTTAGGGCAAAAAAACGTTCGCGCAAAATTAGGGAAAACCACGCTTTTGAGCTGTATGTAATAATAAAAAATATTTTTTTCATTACTGCTTGTCAAAGAGAAAACTCTTTGTATATTTGCGCCCAGTTTTACCTATCTAGTTAAAGGGTAACCCAAATAAGACAGAAAGAATAAAAATATAGGCGATGAGTAAAAGAACATTCCAACCTTCTAAGAGAAAGAGAAAAAATAAGCACGGATTTCGTGAGCGTATGGCTTCCGTAAACGGAAGAAAAGTTCTTGCAAGAAGAAGAGCTAAAGGAAGAAAAAAGTTAACTGTTTCCTCTGAGCCAAGACATAAGAAATAAATGAATATTTTGTTTTAAAATATTAAGGGTGTTACTTTTTTTAAAGTAGCACCTTTTTTTTGCCCAATAACTACAACACTATTTTAGAAAAATGCCGAAAAGAAAAGATTTAAACTCCATTTTATTGATTGGTTCTGGACCTATTGTAATAGGCCAGGCATGTGAATTTGACTATGCTGGTAGTCAGTCATTACGTTCTTTGAGAGAGGATGGTATTGAAACCATACTTATAAATAGTAATCCTGCTACCATCATGACAGACCCCTCAATGGCGGATCATGTTTACTTAAAACCCTTAACAACAAAATCTATTGTAGAAATTTTAAAGGCTCATCCACAAATTGATGCAGTTTTACCTACAATGGGAGGACAAACGGCCCTGAATTTATGTATAGAGGCTGATAAAAAAGGAATCTGGGAAGATTTTGGGGTTGAATTAATTGGTGTAGATATCGATGCGATAAATATCACTGAAGACCGTGAAAAGTTCCGAGAACTAATGCTTAAGATAGGCGTTGGTATGGCACCACAGGCTACGGCCACATCGTTCTTAAAAGGAAAGGAAATAGCACAGGAATTTGGTTTTCCATTGGTAATTAGAGCTTCTTATACCCTTGGTGGTGCAGGAGCGTCTATTGTCTATAAACCAGAGGACTTTGATGAATTGTTAAGTCACGGTTTGGAAATTTCGCCCATACATGAAGTAATGATAGATAAGGCCTTAATGGGCTGGAAGGAATACGAATTAGAATTGCTTCGTGATAAGAATGATAATGTTGTTATTATCTGTACTATTGAGAATATGGATCCAATGGGGATTCATACAGGCGATTCTATTACAGTTGCACCGGCAATGACACTTTCTGACCGTACTTTCCAGAAAATGCGGGATATGGCTATTCATATGATGCGTAGTATTGGTGATTTTGAAGGTGGTTGTAACGTACAGTTTGCAGTTAGTCCAGATGAGAAAGAGGATATTATTGCCATAGAAATCAACCCAAGGGTTTCACGTTCATCGGCTCTGGCATCTAAGGCAACAGGTTATCCCATTGCAAAAGTAGCCACTAAATTGGCTATCGGATACTCTTTGGATGAGCTTGAAAATCAAATCACAAAATCTACATCGGCACTTTTCGAACCTACATTGGATTATGTTATCGTAAAAATACCACGTTGGAATTTTGATAAGTTTGAAGGTTCAGACCGCACACTAGGGCTACAGATGAAGTCCGTTGGTGAGGTAATGGGAATTGGACGATCTTTTCAAGAAGCTTTGCATAAGGCAACACAATCATTAGAAATAAAAAGAAATGGGCTTGGTGCAGATGGAAAAGGATATAAGGATTATGATCAAATCATAAGTAAGCTAACCATTCCTAGTTGGGATAGGGTTTTTGTTATATACGATGCCATCCAGATGGGAATTCCGTTAAGTAGGATTCATGAGATTACTAAAATAGACATGTGGTTCTTAAAACAATATGAGGAACTACATTATTTGGAAAAAGAAATATCCAAACATACCATAGCAACGCTTTCTAAAGATTTGTTATTGGAGGCGAAACAAAAGGGATTCGCTGATAGACAAATAGCCCACATGTTAGATTGTTATGAAAGTGAGGTCTACAATAAGCGTACAGAACTGAACATAAATAGGGTTTATAAACTTGTGGATACTTGTGCGGCGGAGTTTAAGGCCATGACACCTTATTATTATTCCACTTTTGAGGCAGAGATAGAAAAACCAGATGGGACACGGTATGTGGAAAACGATAGTATAGTTTCCGATAGAAAAAAAATAGTAGTTCTTGGTTCTGGACCGAACCGAATAGGGCAGGGAATAGAGTTTGATTATTGTTGTGTTCACGGGGTCTTGGCCGCGGCTGAGTGTGACTATGAGACCATAATGATAAATTGTAATCCTGAAACAGTTTCAACTGATTTTGATACAGCTGATAAATTGTATTTTGAACCTGTATTTTGGGAGCACATTTATGACATCATCCGACATGAGCAACCAGAGGGTGTTATTGTTCAGTTAGGGGGACAGACTGCCTTGAAGTTAGCGGAAAAACTGTCTAAATATGGTATCAAGATTTTAGGAACAAGTTTTGAATCTTTAGATTTAGCTGAAGACAGAGGAAGTTTCTCAAAATTATTAAAGGAAAACGATATTCCTTTTCCAAGATTTGGGGTAGCGGAATCTGCTGATGAGGCATTAACACTTGCAGATGAATTGGATTTCCCATTGTTGGTTAGACCGTCCTATGTTTTGGGAGGACAGGGAATGAAGATAGTAATCAACAAAGAGGAATTGGAAGAGCACGTGGTTGACTTACTCCGTAAAATACCTAATAACAAATTACTTCTGGATCATTATCTGGATGGCGCCATAGAGGCAGAGGCAGATGCCATTTGCGATGGCAAGGATGTGTACATAATAGGTATCATGGAGCATATTGAGCCTTGCGGTATACATTCAGGAGATTCCAATGCCACTTTACCTCCTTTTAACTTAGGGGAATTTGTAATGCAGCAGATTAAGGATCATACCAAAAAAATAGCCTTGGCATTGAATACGGTAGGGTTAATAAATATACAATTTGCTATTAAGGATGATACGGTTTATATAATTGAAGCGAATCCAAGAGCATCACGTACAGTACCTTTTATAGCAAAAGCTTATAAGGAGCCTTACGTAAACTATGCCACTAAAGTGATGTTGGGCGAGAAGAAAATAAAGGATTTTGATTTTAAACCTGAGCTAGAAGGATATGCCATTAAGCAACCGGTCTTTTCTTTTAATAAATTTCCTAACGTGAATAAAAATCTTGGACCAGAGATGAAAAGTACGGGGGAAAGCATATTGTTTATAGATAGTCTTAAAGACGATGAATTTTACAATCTCTATGCTAGAAGAAAAATGTATTTAAGTAAATAAGTACCAAATCATACATTTAAAAAAGCACCTAAAATGGGTGCTTTTTTTATTAATTAAACCAAACTGCATAACGTTTACGTCGTAATTCTAATGCCAAAACCCGTTCCATTTTAAGCGCTTCTTCCTTAGTAGATAATGGTTTAATATGATTATATAAACTACCACGTAGATATTGACCATATTTTTTCACAATACTGGAAGAAATACTATGTCCTTTTTTACTCAACACATCATTTTTATGCTGTTCAAAACGCTCTTTGGGCGTTTTACTGGTCATACCAACATACAAGCATTCCGAGACACCATTAAATTGGGGGTTTGCTTCCCTAAACTTTCGGTTTTCGGTAAACACTTTTTTAGAAAGTTCTATAACGTAAATGCTATATTGGGTTTTTGGCATAGGAAATATTAGCTCTTAAATCACTAATGGGCAAATTTTTCAAAGAACTCCTCCATGTCAACGATGTCTTCTAGCCCCAATATCCAGCAGACCTCGGAAAGGTCAGAAAAGTCAAGTCCGCCATTTGCGATAGCTTCATTATTATATCTACCATCTTCTCCATTATATTTATTGGATAGTGAAATAGCCAATTCCCAAATGGCTATCAACTCTGGGTTTTTAAATTTCTTTTTCCAAGAATCATATTCGGGAGATCTGAATCCTGGTGTACCATTACCTAAGGCATTTCCATCTTGTATTTTATGATAATTGGATATTCGTTTAACGTAATCCAGAAATTCTGTGGTAGTCACCTCCTCGTTCCAATCACTGTGCTGTACAACATGTATTCGTTCTTTAATTGACATTGTGGGATGCGAATGCTGTATTGCCTTAATCAACAAAGCGGTAAAGTCTGATTGTCCTGCCTCCGCAATCCAAATATTACCTCCGTTGTTTAATGTTGATTTTATTTCTTCCATTACTTTGATAACTGCAGCATTTACATTTTTATGTGCATCTGTCCAATTATCTTTAAAAGCGAGTTGAAAAAGCTCATTTGCGGGTACATATAGGCCTTCTTGTACACCGTATGTTCCAGCAACGGCATGGAATTTTAAACTAGAAAATTGCTTACTTGAGGCTAAGGTCATAAAACCAGCAATAGTCTGCAGGTCGTCTACATCGGTTTTACAATCAAAGTTCAGTAGCAACATATCACTATCCATATCAAAATTCTTGGAATTAGGTATTTCAGAGCTACTTACCACTTGAGTACTAGAAAAAAATACGATAAAAATAAAGAGTGAAGTTTTATATAAAGGTTTCATTATAATTTTGATTTTTGAATACAACTATGTTATGAACTATAAGCGTTAAAAGTAAGGTTTGTGGTAGTTCAATACAAACCAAAGTAAAGTAAACAGAGATAAATCTAATTTCTAATCGTTTAATATATTAGTTTCAAAGCCATCGATACTTTTGGTATTTTTATTTTCCCAATATGCTTCAATATTTTCTTGGCCCTGTTTTTCCGCCCAATCATTTAACGTAGCACGTTCTTCTTTAAAATCCATAAAAGGTACGGCAAATCCGCAGGAGGTTTGTACCATTTCCACCTTCATTTCTATGATTTGTCTTGAACCTGTATTTTTTTCAAAAAGATCTATGTGTTTTTTAAACTCTATATCTCTTGGATGATATATTTGCGCTTTACCATAAAGTCTTAGAATAAGCGGTTTTCCTTCAAAAGCACAAAACATAATGGTCATACGATTGTTTCGAAGTAAATGCGCGGCAGTTTCGTTTCCACTCCCCGTTAAATTAAGCCATACTATTGTATTTTCATTGATGACCCTAAACGTATCCGTACCTTTTGGTGATACATTTACATTGCCTTTGTCTGCTGCGGTACCCACAAAAAATATCTTTTGGTCTGTAATAAAATCTTGTAATTCTGGTGTTATTGAATCCAATATTTTCCCCATTTGATTCTAATTAGTGTTTTAACTTATTAAAGCTTCGAAACTTTCATTTTTATTCTTCCTTCGTAGCATCTAGTTTGTTCAGACCCAATTGAAATGGTCTACAATTAATAAGCGAGCCTTATAATTATTTTTGGAGAATACGATTATGATATTTTCACAATTTTATAGGCTATAAATTTTTAATTAAAATTCTTGATCAAATGATATGAGAATTCAATGATTTCTTTATAGTTGTCTTTACTTATTTTTTCATCGATACCGTGAAAACGGGTCATTGTTTTAGGGCCAAGTCTTATAGGATAAAAACGATATACATCATCCGAAATGTCATAAAAGTAACGAGCATCGGTACCACCACCTACCAATCCAGGTACAACAACACTATTGGCAAATAAATTTCGAATGGTTTGTTCCAATATTTTGTAGGATTCGGAATCAATAGTGGAAACTTCAGAAGGGTTCGTTAAAAAGCCTACAGGCTCCACTTTTATTTTATCAGAAATGGTACTTTCTATATGTTCTTGTACAGATGTTATGGTTTCTCCAGGTAAAATTCTAAAGTTAATAGTGGCCTCAGCTACGGTAGGTATTACATTATTTTTAACTCCGCCACTAATAATCGTTGGTGCAGTTGTGGTATGCGCATTTAATGCTTCAAGAATAGGTTTGTCGAACAACCATGGATTGGCAAATGCCACTTTTTTTAAAAATGGTAGTTCTGCACCCATATATTCCAATTGGTAGTCAATAGGTTTTACCAATTTATAAGGTAACTGATTATTTTCTAGGTCAACTATCGCCTGGGCCAACATACCTATTGTATTTTCCTTAGGCGGTTGTGAACTGTGCCCGCCTTTGGTCTCAACAATAAGTCTAAATGAAGAAAAGCCTTTCTCAGCCAAATTAACCATGGCCACTGGATTGTCTATGCCAGGCACTAGGTTTTCTGCCAAAAAACCACCCTCATCCAATGCCATTGCTGCATGTACACCTTTTGCCTTCAAATGTTTTGCTATTTCTGCAGCTCCTTTGGCACCGCCCACTTCCTCATCATGGCCAAAGGCTAAATAAATAGTTTGTGAAGGAACAAACGATTCTTCAATTAGTTTCTCTACCGCTTCCATTAGTCCAATCAAAGTACCTTTGTCATCCAATGAACCGCGACCAATAATATCGGTTTCGGTAATTACACCATCAAACGGACCGGCTTCCCAATCACCAAGTGTAGGTTGGTCTACAGGTACCACATCTTGATGTGACATTAAAATAATAGGCTTTTTGGAAGGGTCCGACCCTTTCCAAGTATATAGTAAGCTATAGGTGTTTATTTTTTCTAACGAAAGTGTAGCATGTGTTAAAGGAAATGTTTCTTCAAGATACCTATGAAAGCCAAAAAAAGCTGTTGAATCTGGAATGGCATCTTCGCTAAACGAAATAGTTTTGTATTGCAAGCCGTTAGATAGGTTTTGATAGATATCATCAGGCAGTTTTATATTTTCCACAGGTACAGAAGCTACCTGTTTTGAGCTTAGTGTTACTGTGTTGAAAACTAATACACCTAAAAGCAATACAACTGCTAGTAGTATAAAAAGAACTATTTTTTTCATGGGGTTTGATTAATTAAAGGTTTTTGGTCGACTACAAGTTATGTAAAATGTCTGGATTATAGTTTGCTTACGCTGATAACAGTCAATAATTGCTTCATAAATAAAACCAAGTTTTAAGTTAAGAATTTATAACAGGCTACTTTATCAGAAGCTATAGTATCTACTTACTAAATTGGCAATGAGTGATAATTGTAAAACTATTAATGTTGTAGTTTATGGATTCTTTATTACAAAATAAAAGATTGCAAAAAACAAAATAAAGGAAAAACACTTTTTGTAAAAGCCTTTGTTATAGAAGTTTAGTTTCTTTTTTTGTATAGTTCAATAGCCTTTAAGTATTTTATTCCTCCGGTTTCTGTTTGGTCATATAAAAACCCAATCAATTCAGGATGATTTTTGTTAATCCAGTTGGTAAGGCTATCTCTGTTTTTAACAAAAGTTGGAATATTAAAAACCTCATATTCAATTCTTTCAACCTGGAGTATTTTATCTTTATCAAATTGAACAACTTCAGTCCAGACCATTGGTACTTTATGAAGAAACGAGATTCTTGTATCTATTTTTGAGATTTTGGCTTTTACAATTTCATTTTCCTTTTCAATTTCCAAAATTTTATATGTGGGGTTAAAAACCGCATCCCATTTTAACCATTCAACATATCCTTTTTTGGAAAACCTCTCTTCATAGTCATTTTCTTTTTCCCTAATCACAATACTATCGCTTAACAGGGTCGTTATTTCAGTAGCATTAGAATTATCTAGAATTTTATAGTATTTTTTTGCGATTTCGAGCTTATCAATTTTCTTTTCAGAATTTTTACAGGAGACTAACCCAATTGTCAATAGTAATGCGATGACTATAACTTTATTCATTTGTTTTGGATAATTATAAAGTATTAAAATT